>JAALKG010000108.1 GCA_011088145.1 Cyanobacteria bacterium MH1_Bin12
TTTTTGCTATTATTTCACTGAGTATTTTTACTCATATCCAAACTGGGATGCACCCCAAAAATATGCCAAAAGGATAGATTACGAGTATGAAAGAGCGGGAATAGCCAATATTTTCATGATGACAGAAGCGTTGCCAGGATTTAGGCAAGTAAGTGTGATGACTCGTCAATGTCTAGAAGGCAGAAGAATACAGGGAGATAGAGACATTAAGAGAGGAAACCAGTTCATGGGCAAAGAAAACCAATAAACAACAAAAAGGTGTGGATTAGCAATTTAAAGTAGATGATGCGAGGATGAAATTGAAAACACTATACCTCAAAATTATAGTTTGACAAACCACTAGTATTTTCATTTCCCGCAATTTCGTAAGTTCTGTAATTATTCTGATTTTGTAACCAGATAATAACCAATTGCTAAACCTGCTAAATTGGGTATCCATGCCGACATCCAAGGAGAAATAGCACCGATTAAACCGAAGCCACCAATAATAAAACTGCTCAAATAATAACCAAAAACAATTGCTACACATAAGCTAAAACTGGTCATTTTATTTGTGGTGTTGGGTTGACACCCAATGGAAGAACCAATTAAACCAAAAATAATGCAGACAAAAGGAAAGGCTATTTTTTGGGCAGTACGAACTTGAAACATCAAAATAGTTTTTTCATCACCTAACAGTCTTAAAAGTTTGATATATTCGTAAGATTGGGCTATGTTCATCTCAAAAGGATCTCTGCTATTTACCGCTAATTCTAAAGGTGTTTTTGGGAAATAAATTTGTGTTTGTTTAAAAGCTGAACCTTCTGCTGAAAGGGGATTACTGGTAACATCGTAAATAAAGCCATTAAATAAATCCCACGTTTTGTCTTGATTATTCCACGCTCCTTTTTCAGAAATAATCACCTTATTTAATCCCGACTTTCCTATGTCTAAAATTGTCAAAGACTGCATATTTTTACCGTCAAATTTTTGGGCATAAAATAATCTTTTTAATTCCTTAATTTGTTCTCCATTACTTTCTTTAGTTTGTAGATATTCAGGATAAAAGATATCCTTTTTTAACATAAATTGTCTTTCTTCATTTAATTGTTCAACTAATATTTTCGTTGCTTGATAATTAGCTTGGGGAACAATTTGTTCGTTAAAGATAAAAGTAATTACTGTGATCAATATACTTAGTAAAACTGCGGGGGTAATTATTCTAGCTACATTTAAGCCACAACTACGAAAAGCGATTAGTTCACTATCTTTGTTGAGCCGACTATAAGTAATTAAAGTAGTTAATAAGACTGAAATTGGTAAGGCATAAGAGACATATTCTGGTATTCTTAAAAAGAATATTTCTAAAGCATATATGAAAGGTAAGTTAGAATTAATTATTTTGTAACTTAAATCAGATAATGTTGCGATCGCAACTCCTAAGCTAGAAAAAATAGCAACACTAAAAATAAAAGGCGGTACTAACTCTTTTAACAAATAAACATCGAAGATGGATGGTTTAAAAACACGCATTCAACTTAAAATAATAAATTCACTTACCAATAAAGACTCTCAGTTTGTATGGTTATGGGACTAGTAGATAGAGATATTTGCCGTTCTAGAGCAAGTAACAACTGAATTACAATTATAATCTTCTTTTCCACTTTTTATAATAGACAAATCAATTACAAACAAACTCATTGTCAATTGACATATATTAGCCTGATTTAGTTAATAACTAATGATTTTTTCAAAAAAACACTTAAATTCTCCTCATACAGTAACTACAATTCTCTTCATTGGACTAATTATCAGGACAATTATCGCCGTTTATTTACACCCTGGATATGATGAAGCTTACTATTATCTCTATAGCAAAAATTTAGACTGGAGTTATTTCGATCACCCTGTGTTCGTCGCTTTGACTACGGGTTTTGGAGTTTGGATCACAGGAGAAATTAACCAGTTTACCATCAGAATCGGAACGTTAATCGTTTTTACCTTGAGTCTCTACTTATTGTATTTGACAGGTAGAAAATTATTGAATCATCAAAGTGGCTTACTAACTTTAATAATTAGTTCTCTGATTCCCATTTTCACCATCGCTTTTGGTGCAATGACTCTACCTGATGTACCTTTAATCTTCTTTTGGACTTTAACGTTGTGGTGTATTGCCGAAGAATTTTTTGCCCAGTCTCCTCCTGAAAAATATCAACCTAGTTATCGTTTAATATTTATTTGTATCAGTCTTGGTTTGGCTTGTTTAAGTAAATATCACGGTTTCATCTTGGGTTTAGGATTAGTTGGATTTTGTTTATTTAATCAGCCCTATCGTCGTGTTTTTAGTTCTAAATGGTTACTGTGGGGCATTATTTGTTTTGTTATCACTCTTTTTCCTCTGATATATTGGAATTCGCAACACGATTGGATTTCGTTTGGTTTCCAACTATCAGGACGTTTTCAGTCTCCAGAAAAGACTAGTTTTTCTATCAATCCCTTACAAATTTTGGTTGTCGCTTTAATTCACATTGGTTATTTGTTTCCTAGCTTTGGTTTCCCTTTGTGGTGGGTGAGTGGAAAAGCTATACAACAAGAATTTGTTAATGAGGTAAATTATCCCTATCGCTTAATTTTATGGTTGTCTTTACCTTTGACTGTTGGTTTCACCTTATTAGGTGCAGTGACTCATATCCTCCCCACATGGGCAATGCCGGGATTTTGGACTTTAACTTTGATTTTGGGTGACTATATTAACCGCAATCGTTTCTTGGATAAGTTAATTCAACGATGGTTATTTTTATCGGCTTTGATGATTAATACACTTTTTGTGGTGGCTTTGTTACATCTAAATCTAGGAATTTTGCAGAAACCGAATCAAAGTATTTCCTTTTCAGGTATAGTTGCACTCCAAAATGATCCTTCGACTGAGTTGATTGATATTAGGCAATTAAGGTCAAATTTTCAGTCTTCTGAGGTTTTTTCTCAAGCTTTGAAAAACGCTGATTTTGTCTTTACCAATCAATATTTTTTGGGAGGATATATTGGTATGACGATCGCATCTTTGACTGATATACCTATGACCTGCTTCGGCTATGACTGTCGTGGATTCCTATATTGGTACGAAGTGGAAAAATTAATTGGTAAACGAGGATTGTATATTACCTCAAAAACTTTTGCGACAGATGATTATTCTGATCATGATTACAATCCTTATTTTAGTAGTTGGCAAGAAGTGGTTCAAATACCTATAATGCGATCGGGTGAGGTGACTGAAATTTTTTATGTTTATCAGGGTGAAAATTTAATTCAAATTCCTCCTCAAAGAGATCTCAATTATGATATTAATAATACGCCTGATGTGAATTAGCTTTTTTCAGAGGTGATTAGCTGTAAGCTATAAGCTATAAGAAAAACAAAAATGTGAACTGACGGTAACAAAGACAAAATTAACCACAACAAAACTTATTTTGTCATGATTCTCAATTTGAAATATGTCCCTTTTCCAAGGTGTTTGCTTGAACAGTAGTTGGCGGTAAATCAGAAGCAAGTTAAAAAACGTTTTCAAGCTATGGTAATTGTAGACCAATTCACCAGCTTAAAGCATAAAGCTTATAGCTACTAACCCAGATAAATCAAATTAATTCACATCAGACGTATACTAATCAGATCTCGCACCTGATTACTAGAATGTTAAAACCCTGTCCCCAAATTAAAAGTCTTCGCCGTTCAATGTCATCAAGTAGTCGGAGTAAAATAACTTGGGGCAAGAGTTTATCCTGAAACTACTCTGTTCTGTTTTTCAATAGTTCTACTATTATTTCACTTTATGATTAAACGCAATCTTATGGTGGGAAGGGAGTATTACTTCTGAATTCTGAGTTCTAAATTCTTCATTATTTTTGATCTGATGAGCAGCTCATTTCCCTTGTTATATATTGATTAGATTAACCTATCACTATAGTCAATTTATATGATATGCCTTTTTTAATTAATTAAGTTATCCTTAGGGAAGTGAAAGTAAATTAAAATTAATTTTGCACTTTTACCCTGAGTTATCATATAATCTAAGAGTCAAATCTTAAATTAACATTAAGAATTGTGTCAACCGTTTGGTTTGGTGCACAAGGAGGCATAAATGTTTATTCGATTAGCAGAGCAACATCGACAATTTATCAAAGATTTAGTGATGAATCTTCAGGCATTAGCGATAGTTTTAGAAAAAAGAGGATATATCGCTTCTTGCTACACCTGTGGAATACAGATGAATAGCGCATCGTTTATGGTAAGTTTAGGTGATAATCATTTAATTCGTTTTTTAGTATCGGATTATGGAATTACTTGGACTGAAATGCAAGACGATCGAGAATTGATGAAATTAGAAGGTGCAGAGGCAATTAGTCAGTTACAAGAACTAGCAAACTTGGTGAAATATCAAATAAAATCTTCTGAGAGTCAAGCACCTAATTACGATAGTAATTTCTTAGTTGGTTAAAGATTAATACTGAGTTGGACATAAAACAATTAAAGGTAGTAATAATCCTTTGAGTTACCATCTTAAAATTTTTTAAAGTAAAATCAAAAGATTACCTGCAACTGTTTTTTTATTAAGCTTGTTCTACTTAATTGATATATTGTCAACAATTAAAATATACTATTTTTGACAAGATTTGAGCTTTGATTGAACAAGAAACTCTCAATTTATTAGAATGGCAAAGGTTATCTGAACACCTTGCAACCTTCGCTTCCACGAAATTAGGAGCGATCGCATCGAGAAATTTAACAATTCCTTCTACCCTGACAGAAAGTCAATATTTATTAGAACAAACCAAAGAGGTTTGTGAATTAGAAGCAGACATTAACTGCAACTGGTCTTTTACCCAAATTTACGATGTGGGAGAATGTTTAGAAAGAGCCCATATTGGTGGAATGTTACAAGGGGAAGAACTTTTGAACTTAGCTACAACTGTAGCAGGGGTAAGAAAGTTAAGAAGGATAATTGAAGATCAAGAAGGAATAATCACTTTAAAAGAATTAGTCAGTAACGTAAAAACTTTTCCTGAGTTGGAAAAAGAAATTCATTACTGTATTGATGACAGAGGGGAAATTACCGAAAAGGCAAGTCCTCAATTAGCAGGTATAAGACAAAAACTTAAATCTCTACGTACAAAGATTCAACAAACCTTACAATCTATTATTCAACGACAAAGTAACGCCTTACAAGAGGGTGTAATTACCCAAAGGGGCGATCGCTTTGTGCTGTCAGTGAAAGCTGGATGTAGTGGACTAGTTAATGGTATTGTCCATGATACTTCAAGTACAGGTTCAACCCTCTATATTGAACCTCGAGCAATTATTAATTTAGGAAATCAATTACAAACTAGTCGTAACCAAGAAAAAAGAGAAGAGGAAAAAATACTAAGGCAACTTAGCGAAAAGGTTGCCGAAAACTGGGTTGAGTTAGAACAACTATTGGCTGTTGCGACGGCCTTAGATTTGGCGACAGCTAAAGCCAGATATAGTATTTGGCTAGAAGGATATGCTCCTGAATTTGTTGATTTTGCCCAAGGAGAAAATATTTTTTTGAAACAATTAAAACACCCTTTGTTGGTATGGCAAGAAAAAAAAGAGCAGGGTAATTCTGTTATTCCGATTGATATTTTTATTGATTCTCAAACCAGAGTAGTTGCGATTACAGGCCCTAATACAGGAGGGAAAACTGTTACTCTCAAAACTCTGGGTATAGTGGCTTTAATGGCTAAAGTGGGTTTATTTATCCCCACACAACAATCTCCTCGTTTACCTTGGTTTAAAACTGTTTTGGCTGATATTGGCGATGAACAGTCCTTAGAACAAAGTTTATCAACTTTTTCGGGACATATTCGTCGTATTATTCGTATTTTAGAGCAAATAAAATCAGGAAATTCCTTAGTGTTACTCGATGAAGTGGGAGCAGGTACAGATCCTAGTGAAGGTACTGCAATTGCTATTGCTATTCTCAAAAATTTAGCCGAGAATAATCTTTTGACCATCGCCACTACTCATTATGATGAGTTAAAAAGTTTAAAATATAGTGACGATCGTTTTGAAAATGCTTCAGTAGAGTTTAATGATGTTAGTTTGCAACCTACTTATAAACTATTATGGGGTATTCCAGGGCGTTCTAATGCGATTACCATTGCTCAAAGATTAGGATTACCTTTAGAAGTCGTCGAATCTGCTCAAGAATTAGTGGGTGGTTTTTCTGAAGATGTCAATGACTTGATTTCGGCTTTGGAAAACGAAAGAAGAGAACAAGAAAATAAACATCAACAAGCCCAAGAATTATTAACCAAAACCGAACAATTCTATCAACAGGTAGAAACTAAAGCGACTTCTTTACAAGCTAGAGAGAGGGATTTGAAGAAAGAGCAAGAAGAAGTGGTACAGAAGATGTTATTAGATGCTAAAAGTCAAATAGCTCAAGTTATTAAGGAATTACAGAAAAAAGGTGATCCTACTGCTCAAAATGCTCATCAAGCTACTCAAACTTTAACAAAAATTGGCGATCGCTTTTTAACTCCGATTCAACAAACTAAGCCCAAAAATATTTATAAACCACAAGTAGGGGAAAGAATACGTATTTTAAGTGTGGGGCAAACGGCAGAAGTTTTGGATGTGGATGAAGGCGGAGAAAAAGTTAATGCCCGTTTTGGTTTTATGAAAATGGTTGTTCCTTTTACTGATATTGAATCTTTGGATGGTAAAAGATGGGAAAAAGAGGAAACAAATCCTGTCAAAACTACTCCTAAAGCCTATAAATCTAAACCTTCTGCTAGTAATAATACTTCTGTCCCAAAATCAACGGTTACAGTACGTACTTCTAGCAATACAGTGGATATTCGAGGTAAAAGAGTGCATATTGCTGAACCAATTTTAGAAAAAGCGATCGATAATGTGATCGAAATGGGAACATTATGGATTATTCATGGTAAAGGTACAGGTAGTTTGCGTAAAGGCGTTCATGAAATATTAGATACTCATCCTCAAATTAGCCGTTATGAATTAGCACCACAGAATGAAGGGGGTGCAGGGGTAACGATTGTCTATTTGAAATAACTCATGTTTTATAACCTTTTACGAAAAGGGAGTTAGAGGGATTGAATTAATCTCAGTTCGAGATAAAATGATTCGTTAAGACAAGCTGGGAGAAGTATTTTCAATTGATTTATTTAAACTCAGAAGTAAAATTGATACTCATTTTCAATTCTATCTACGTAAAATCATTATCATTCAATATTTTTTACATCGAACTCAAGTTGAATTAGAATTATTTGTATCTCAATGATACAGAAATGGCTATAGCAGAGAATGAATTGATTAGGACATGGATGATTTCTAAAAGTATTGCTATGTCGAGATTTTAATCTTTCTTCTTTGATTCGTTAATGTCAGAAAAAAGCAATTTATTTTGACAAATTGACAGTTATTTTTATAAATTTTCTAAGAGTATTTTAAATCCAATACTAACTAAAACTAAACCACCTAAAAATTCTGCTTTTTGTTCAAAAATATGTCCAAATTTGTCTCCTAAAAAGACTCCTGAAAAAGAAAGTAAAAAAGTAATAACTCCAATAATTAAAGCAGTACTTAAAATTGGTATATCAATCATAGAAAATCCTAAACCAACAGCTAAAGCATCTATACTAGTTGCGATCGCTAAAGTAAATAAAACTGATAAACTACGAAAGTTAGTTCCTTCGTCTTCATCATCCTGAAAAGATTCATAAATCATTTTAAAGCCGATAAAAGCTAATAAAATAAAAGCAACCCAGTAGTCAAAACGTTCTATTAGTTCACAAAAACTCAAACCTGCCAACCATCCTAATACAGGCATTAAAAATTGGAATCCACCAAAAAAAACAGAGATAATAAAAGCATCCTTTAAGGTTACTTTTTTGATCGTAATTCCACTACCCACAGACACAGCAAAAGCATCCATGGCTAGACCAAAAGAAGTTAATAAAATAGTAAATAAACTCATAATTGAGATGATGAATAATGAATAATTAATCATTAAGATTGCTTTTTACCAGATATACAAAACAAATATTCACTTAAATTTAAAGCTATTTCTCAAGAAAAAACCTTTGAACTGTGCATTGTTAAACAAATCTAGTTAAGTTAATACGATATCGTTCTTTTTTTGTCATTTGAACATTGCCAACTTCCAATCTACCCTTGCCTCGAAAATAAATCAAATCTCCATCCTTAACATTACGGCTGGGTTGAGTAACTGCTTTCCAGTTGATTCTGACATCACCATTACTAACCGCATCTGCCATCTTACTACGAGACATTCCAAAACCGAAAGAAGCCACTGCATCCAAACGTAAGGATGCTTCTACGGTTGTCATTTCCTTCTTTTTAGGAGGACGAACTTTTAAATCAGATAATTCAATTCTACTAGTTTTAACCGTTACAGAGCGTACTTGTATTAAAGAGGTTTCTAAAAAATCAACCATTTCCTCGGTGACAATAACCTGTGCACCCCTTTCTCCTAATATTATTATATCTCCTACTTTTTCTCGAACTATGCCTGTACCTAAAATTGCGCCTAAGAAATCTCTATGGGTAGCAGTATCAAAAAGAAAATTACCAGCAATATCTAAAGCCGCTAAAGAAATTTGACTGTTATCAGCAGGTATTTCTTCTCGATGAATACCAATTCTTTTTCTTTCAGCTTGAGGATAACCCCCCCAAGAAATAATTTCTAGTTCGGTTAAAGGTGTGAATATTTCGTTAGCTTCAGCTAAAATATGGGGGGATAAAAAATCGGTGACGATTAATTCCCATGTTTTTAAGGCTTGTTCTGCTTTATCAAGTATACGGGCTATCTCTTCTCGATTTTCTACTTTTTTTAATAATTCTTCTTTTGGCAACATAATTTATATCGACAACAATTTTAAAATACTTTCAGCGATGATTTTCTTATTGTAATCCCAGATGCGATCGCTTCTACTGATTTAATGTTTTCAATATAACCAAATAATACAATTGGTTTTGTTGATTTGCTCATATAGCTTTGTTAATCGATCGTAAAATACTAATTACAATTGATTTTTTGTCTTTTATTACCAAAAATTGAGTTATTTGACCAAAATTATTGTTGTAAATATCCCCAAATTTAGCAAAGAACTATTTTTATATATTTTTCCACAATTAAACTATTGATCAGAAATAGACTGATATATCTCTTTTTTGTTACATTATTTAGTAATATGATTAAAAGCCTTAACTTATTCTTAGCTTTTATCTGTGTTCCTTGAGAAGACCCACGGCTATGCCCATGGGATGAATCAC
>JAALKG010000109.1 GCA_011088145.1 Cyanobacteria bacterium MH1_Bin12
GGTATTCATTTAGCAGCGATCGTCATTTGGCTTAATTGATGACACGCCCTAGGATTAGGATTAGTTTCTCGATCGAATTTCATCTGTATAGAACGAGTATGTTCACCATCACTAGATACTGCCACAATAGGACAATCAATCACACCATCAGGAAAAGATATTTGAAAATGAAAAGTACCGTCTTGACTTAATTCAATTTCTTGATTACCAATAGTTACTTTTGCATTAGGCATTGTCGCACCATAAATAGTCAAATGAGCATTTGCCATTAACCAAAATTGACTAGATGAGACAGCTTCAGATATTAAACCTTTTCCTGACATCAAACCAACCCCTGACATTAAGCCCTTTCCTGACATCAAACCCAGACCACTACCACTTGCCCACATACCGACACCAGAACCACCAGAAACGAATTGATAAGAACTGAGGGGATTTATAGAAGTAATTGAACCGGGAATACGTTCAATTTTGCCATATGGAGAACTATCAACCTTTGAAATTAAAGTTGAAGGTGATAATTTTCTTCTTCTCAAAGAGCTTCCATTACGTTCAGGTAATAGATTAACTTTTTGACCATTAAGAGGTTTAGTCCAAGGTATAGAAACGAAAATATCCTCTTCCCAATCACTAGAATCAAGAGTAGGAATATGAACTGCTGCGGAATTAGCCAAACTTAGCCATTTACCATCAATACAACGATAGCCAATTTCGACCATGTAATCTCGATCGCTTAGAGGTATTGGTAAATACCAATTATTAATAGACTCACGACAAATATATTCAAAACTCTTATGGGTATTTTGATAATTAGAATCAAAGGCAGTTACATCATGTAAACGCAAAGATAGATTAATGCCCCCTTGCTGACGTAGTTTATTTTTTTGCTTTTGTGAGATATCCCAATAAGCATAAGCCCATTTTGATTCACAAGGCATTAAAACAATTTTGGTCTCATCATAACTTTCAGGTAATTCCCCTAAATTATCATCCACATCAGCGAAAAAGTCTCGCGAGTAGTTCTTGAAAATCGATCGATTCTGGTTTGGTTTCATAGCAATATTTTCTAAAACTACCGGATTAGTTGAAATTTCTTCACTAATTGGTTTTTTTATCTTGATTGAGTTAACTGACTTTTTTTTTTTGCTTCAGAGTATCCAAAACTGTCACACTGAAGATTCTTTTGTTTGATCTGAATTGTGTGAAGCAACCGTAATTTATGCATACGACTATAGCGAGGAATATTTAAAATACTGGCAATTTTCCTGAGTTGTCTTAAGGTCATTTGTTCTAACAGAGGTCTTGGTTCGGACATATAACTATCTTTTGATTACTGTAAATTATGGCTTAAATAATATGAGTTAATAAGTTAATTGTTAGGCTCTCAGATGCTGATGAAAATCAATTTACTCTTAACTTTTGAAATGATTCAATTAATTAAGTGTATATCAATAATTATAATTGTGAACAATGGGATATTTTCAAATTTGAGATGTCTTTAGTTGTTACTTAAATTAGTAGTTTTTAATTATTAAACTTGCTTTAATTTTGACATCTTAGTTTTCAATTTATAACTAAAATCCTTTCTGTGTCTATACTTCAAGGCTTTAGAGTTTATTCTATGTACCGTAAAATCCACCTTAATTTTCCCAATAGATGTAAATAAGTTTCAGATTTAAGGGGATAAAAATATAAATTTTAATTAAAAATTGTAATGATTTCCTGAATTAATTTGCTGTTTTACTCCATTGAGCAATATTCCAAGTACGAGAATCCCAAGGAGTTATATTAACCCCTTGTAAATTATTGCTAACTCCAACGACTTCTGCTCGATCGATTAAAGGAATAATCACAGCTTCCTGTACCAACAAATCATTTAACTGTTTAAAAATTTTTGCTCTAATTTCAGGGTCTAACTCTGTAATTACTTGATCCCAAAGTTCATCATATTCCTGATTGCAATAACGAGAATAATTATCTCCCGACCAATTGTTACTTTTTTGAGGAATATTATCACATTTATAAGTTTTAAAATAAGGAGTCGGGTCAGGATTCAAATTGCCAGTAGTAAACATTTGTACATCTGCATAAAAACGTTCTACTGTATCAGTATTACTAGGATCACTGGAAAAAAATACACTAGCATCAATACTTTTTAATTCAACTTCCAATCCCAAAGATTCCCAACTTTGTTTGATTACTGCCTGAGTTTTTTGTCTTAATGGATTGACTGATGTTTGAAAGACAACCTTCATTTCTACTCCATTTTTGTCACGAGTACCATCATTATTTGTATCTTTCCAACCGGCTTCATCTAACAGTTGTCCTGCTTTGTTTAAGTCATATTCTACTTTATTAGCTGTGGAAACATATTTTTCTGGCGAGACTAAAAAATTAGCAGTGGGTTTACCTGTAACTCCATAAAGTTGATTAGCTATCACCATTTTATTCGTCGCCAAAGCTAGAGCTTGTCTTACTCGCATGTCACTTAAAAAAGGGTGAGGAAACTGCAAACTCGCTCTTTCTCCATTGTTGCTAGTACGATTAGGATCAGTATAATTAAGTAAAACCCTTTCACTTAAAGGACCAAAATTAGTAACAAGTTTTCCAGCACCACCTTGGATTAATTCTTCTAAAACTTTGGCTTCTACTTGTAAATTATGAGCAAAATCTGCATCTCCTGTTTGCAAAACGGCTCTAGCAGCGGAAGTCGCATCTCCGCCCCCTTTTATCTCGACTTTTTCAAAGTTTAATTTATCTAATTCACGATAATAAGGATTGGGTTCATAAATGACGGAATCACCTGGTTTAAAAATAGTTACTTGATACGGGCCAGTACCTATAGGACGAAGATTATAGGGTGCTTCTCTCGCATTTTCACCATTATAGTCAGCATATAAATGGGCAGGTAAAATAACTCCTGCATTGCCCACAAAAACCGAATACCATGCGGGAGTCACGTTATGAAAATGAACTTTAACGGTATATTTATCGATTACTTCTACTTTTTTGACGATCGCATAATCACCACTGGTAACGCTACCCACTAAAGGATTAGTCAGAAAATCATAAGTAAAGGCAACATCTTCAGTGGAAAAATCTGTGCCATCAGACCATTTAATATCTTGACGTAATTTCCAAGTTACAGATAATCCATCTTCAGCAATGCCACCATTTTCTTTGCTGGGAATACCAAGAGCTAAAATAGGTAATAATTTACCCTCTTTATTAAAAGTCGCAAGAGGTTCGAGGATAACACGACTGGCTTCACTATCTTTGAATCCCGTGGAAAGATGAGGATTCAAAATCGTTGGTGCTTGCCAATAAATCATTTTTAATTCTTTGGGATTACCTTTACCTGTAAAGGGTGTTTCGATGATGCTTGGGTCATCAGTTTTATTATTGCAACTAGTTAAAATTAATGCACTGACGATCGTCATTAGTAATTGACGTAAAGATGGTCTGAATTTATTCATTGTTCCTCGGACTTTCTTGACTAACCTTTGTCACAGAGGAATTATATCGTAATAGTGAATCGCCCAGAGCGAAAATTGGTGAGAAGTCCAAGAGGAAATGAAGGCACTCGGAAAATTCTCACTCAAAAGTTTTAGTGATTGGATTTGTCTATAAATAACTTAAATTTATATATTGACAGATTATTAAATTGCCAGTCTCTAACCTTTCAACACCTGAGTTCGATGTAAAAAAACATTGAATGATAATGATTTTACGTAGATAGAATTGAAAATGAGTATCAATTTTACTTCTGAGTTTAAATAAATCAATTGAAAATACTTCTTCCACCTCCTAACTCCCTTCTCCCAGCTTGTCTTCACGAATCATTTTATGTTGAACTGAGGTTTCAACGACCTTCTCTCCTGCAATCTAAAGGATAAATGTACTGCATCTAAGTTTATAAGTGCAAGGTTCAAGATGTTCTTGCTAACACTCGGTCTTTAATTTTATCGGGTACAGGCTCTAAATGATCATAATGCCAATTAAAGAAACCAACCCCCAAGCTAAGAGAACGCAACTCAATAATAAAGTTCTGCATTTCCCCTTGAGGCAAATAAGCATTAACTTTATCCCAATTCTTCCAGTCAACAATACTGTCATAACCAAAAATTTGTCCTCGGTGACTGGTAATTAGTTGTAAGATATTAGAAGTAAATTCCGACGGGACGCAAATATCTACTTGTAAAATAGGTTCTAATAAAACAGGTTCACACATAGGCATTCCCTCACTCATAGCAATACGAGCAGCTTGTTTAAAGGCTTGTTCGGAACTATCTACAGAATGATATGAACCATTACTCAGAGTCACATCTACATCCACTACTGGATAACCTAAAGGGCCTTGAGATAGATATTCTTTAACTCCAGTTTCTACACCGGGGATATATTGTTTAGGCACAACTCCACCAACAATAGTTTGATGAAAGTGGAAACCTTGTCCTCTTTCTAAGGGTTTAATATCTAAATAAACGTCTCCATAGGCACCATGTCCACCACTTTGATGTTTATAACGTCCATGAATTTTGGTGGATTTACGAATGGTTTCACGATAAGGTATTTTCGGAGTATGGGTTACCATGGGCAAATTGTATTTGTTTCTGAGACGATCGAGAGTAACTTGTAAATGTATTTCTCCTTGTCCCCATAAAATTACTTCGTGGGTGTTTTTATCTTGTTGCCATTTGAGGGAAGGATCTTCTTCGAGTATTTTAGATATAGCCCCAGATATTTTCACCTCATCACGACGGTTTTCGGCAGTAATTGCTTGAGAGTAAACGGGTTCAAGAATTTCGGCTTTGGGTAAACAGATGGTCGATTGAGGATTATCGGTTAAGGTATCTCCTGTTTTAATACCTTCTAAACGAGCTAAAGCAACAATTTCTCCTGTGTAGGCTAATGTTTCAAATTTTTGTTGATTACCCATCAAACGATAAATTCCACCAATACGTACTCCATTAAGTGTCATACCATCAGTAAGTTGACCTTGCCAAATTCTTACCAAGGATAGTCTACCTCCTTGGCTACTGTAGTAGGTTTTTAAAACTTGAGCGACGGCTTTTTCAGTTTTTAAAGAGGTTAAATTCCTTCTTTGAGCGGTAATATTCGGTGCGGGTGTTTCTTTGATTAAACTGTCTAGTAATGGACGTACTCCATAATCATTGTGAGCCATGCCGAGGAAAACAGGCACAATTAAATCATCACTTAAATCTCGTTTTAAATCGGTGATTATTTCTTCTGTGGAAGGTTCAATTTCTTCTACTAATTCTTCTAAAAGATGATCGTCAAAATCTGCTAATATTTCTAACATTTCTTGACGAGTTTGTTTTTCTATGTTGTGTAAATGTGGAGGTAATGGTATCAAATCCGCAACTGTACCTTCGTGATAATGATAAGCTTGTTCTGTAATCAGATCAATGTAACCAACTATCTGGTGATCTTGTTTGATGGGATATTGTTGAGGTACAAGGGGATGACTGGAAACGTCTTTGATAGCATTTAAGACATCAGAAAAATTATCTTGCGATCGATCCATTTTATTGAGATAGACTACATGAGGAATATGCCAATCATCTAAAAATTTAAATAACGGTGCCAGTGTTAAAACTTTACTGACAGATGGTTCACAGACAATAATCGCTGAACCAGCACCTATTAAAGCATTATAAGTCTCCTGCATAAATTCTACCGAACCTGGACAATCAAGGAAGGTAAAATTAATATCGTCATATTGAGTATAAGCACAAGAAATTTCCACACTCATCTGTCGATTTTTTGCTTCAGTTGAACTATCCGCAACGGTATTCCCTTCTTTGATATTTCCTTTTCTTTTAATGGCTCCTGAAACAAATAAAATACTTTCTAATAATGTGCTTTTACCACTACTATAAGGTCCGACGATCGCTACATTACGAACTGATTCACTTTCTATTTTAACCATTGTTTGTTACCTATAAAAAAGTTATTTTTTTGCTTTACGATAACAGCCATCAGTTTAGAAGATGTTTAAAAAATTACCAATAAATTATTGAAACCTTTATTTCTATAAATATTTAATGGCTCCAGTATTTATTCGTTAGGTAAACATGGACTCTTTTCAAATATCTTCTTAAGTTGCACTAAATAATCTATAGCGTTTCTCATAGTTATAAGGTACGAGTTTGACTTGCAAGTTCTCCAAACTTGTTGGATTTAGGGGGCTTTAATCTGAGCTATTTGTACCTCGTTTATACCCGAATTGCTATATTGTTTTAATTTTAATAAATAAATTTATCACATTTTTTATTATGAGCTATATTTAAGTTAAAAATAGCTGGTTTTTAATTAATAGTTAATCTTTTGAATAGCTGAAATAGATTTGCATTTTATCATTAAATTTTTCTTATTTTCACATTAACTTATTTATGAACTATAACAGCGAACAATGTTATTTATCTTAAATAATTTTCAATACAATATGAAGAAGATAATATTAGTTATAATTACTTGACAAATCAGAAAAATACTATGAAGTATATTAAACTTTAATGAAGAAATGTTGTCATGAGTAAATTAATGATTAATAGTTAAGTAATTGAACTCAGGATTAAAATTTAAAATTGCAAAATACTGAATTTTCGTCAATGAAGAGATATATTTTTTCACTGAGAATTATTTTGATTGTATTTCCATAAGCTTACTTGTCTAAGATTACAAAAGTTTTAATGATCAAAAGACACTAAGCTAAGCGTAGCGAAGTTGGTTAGGAAGGACAGGATGTCAACATCAATGATTAACGAGTGTAAGATAAAATGTGTAATGATAAAAATCAAATCAATTTGTTTAAATTATACAAATACTTTTTAAAGACATAGATGAATTCATTTCGTAGTCTATCATTAATAATTTTTCTATTTTTACTCAATGGTTGTAGTGGAAATAAAGTCGTAGAATCTATTTTCGCACCAAACTCGACTTCAAATTCTTCTAACAGTAATGTTGAGAATAATAATTCAACTCAAAATAATAGTAATAATCCGACTAATAAGATTCAGGTGCCAGAAGATTTTCCCAATGATATACCCATTTATCAAGCAGCTGAATTAATTTCTATCGATAAAAATAGTAGTAAATGGTCATCAAATGATCCCTTAAATTTGATTTCTGATTATTATCAACAACAATTAAGGAAACAAGAATGGGATATAAATGTTACCAATGAGAATCTAATTATTGCTAAGAAAGAAGCAGAAAATCGTCTTTTAAAGTTATCTTTTGCCGTGGAGAATAATCAAAGTAAATTTGTCATTACTCAAGAACAAAAACTAGCTGATTCTACTCCTAATACTAGTCCAGATGTTAATAGTAATATTAATAATAATCCAAATACTCGATCGCTTTCTAGTTTAGAACAATTAGTCAGATTAAATGTTATTTCTGAAGCTAATAAATCAAATCCTTATAAAAACATCACCAGAAGAGAATATGCACAATGGTTAGTCAAAACTAATAATATTTTATATGCCAATGTCAAAAGTAAATTGATTCGTTTAGCCAATCCCAATAGTAAACCTATTTTTTCGGATGTACCCAATAATGATCCTGATTTTGCTGTAATTCAAGGTTTAGCTGAAGCTGGTTTGATTCCTTCTAGTTTAACTCAAGATACCACTGCGATCGCTTTTCGTCCTGATAAACCTTTAACTAGAGAAGATTTAATTGCTTGGAAAGTACCTCTTGACTTCAGACAAAAATTGCCGAACACAACCGTTGATAGTATCAAAGATACTTGGGGATTTCAAGATGCTAATCAAATAAAACCTCAAACATGGTCACAATTATATATAGATTGGCAAAATGGAGAAAATGCCAACATTAGAAAAGCTTTTGGTTATATCACTTTATTTCAACCCCAAAAAATTGTTACTTATCAAGAAGCCGCAGAGATTTTGAGTAGCTTTGGTTATCAAGCAAATATTATTTTATTAAAAGAAGTTGATGAAACTTTGAACTGAGAAGTTTGAACTTAAATTTGAGTATGATACAAATTCAATCATCAACTTGAAATATTTAGCAACTTATGTATTAATATTGTGTCATTGAAGAGTCACTGAGTCAGAAGAAGAAAAAACAATAACATTTATCATAGGCGAGTAAAAACTAATTTGAATTCGCCTCTATTTTGGTTTTTAAGATCCTTTACAGTCACTTTTCTTAACAAAGTCATATTTTTGTTAAGAGTTATTTTCCTGAGAATATAGACTTATTAATTATTACTTATCATTTAACCCTCATGGTCAACAATAGTATTTCTACTACCCGATTAAAAAATCGTCGTGATGAACTCAAAAAACAACGTCAATGGCGTAATTTCATCATTTTTATACGTACAATTTTAACAATGTCTTTGTTTACTGGAGTCTTTTGGTTTTTTACTCTACCTAATTGGGTTATTCGTGATAGTAAACAAGTTAATATCGAAGGCAATAATTTATTAAGTGATGATGAAATTCGTAGTTTAATTCCTCTTAATTATCCTGAACCTTTATTAAAACTTTCTACTAGTGATTTAAAGAATAATCTTCAGGATGTAATTCCAGTCAGTAATGTTCTAATTACCAAACAAATTTTACCACCAAGTTTAACTATTCAAGTTGTTGAAAAAAAACCAGTTGCGATCGCTGTTGCCCCCAAATTATCAACAAAAACGAAGAAAATGACTAATGAAGCGATCGGTTATATTGATAAAGATGGAGTTTTTACCTCTAATAAATTATATCAAAATCTGAAGAATAAACCCCAAGAAATACCATCATTAAAAATTATTGGAAATCCACAAATATACTTAGCTTATTGGGCTCAATTATATAATCTAGCTTCTCAATCTAAAGTAAAAATTACCACAATTGATTGGCAAAATCCTTCTAATTTGATTTTAATTACCGATTTGGGAAAAATTCATTTAGGAAGTTATACATCTAAGTTTTCTAAACAGTTAATGATGTTAGAAAAATTAAAAGTAATTACTCAAAAAATGCCGAAAGAAAGAATTGCTTATATCGATTTAACAGATCCCGAATTACCATCTATTAAAGAAAAAAATAATATTAAGGCAAAAAAGAATAAATAAAATGCTAATTATTGGTTAATTTTATTCTAAATTTTAAAATTATAACTTCTGTTAAATAGTGAGGTAGAATTGACATCCTCCCAGCGTCGGAGACGCGGGATTCCTAAGAAATCTAGAGGTT
>JAALKG010000110.1 GCA_011088145.1 Cyanobacteria bacterium MH1_Bin12
ACTTAGGGGTATATTCTATCTTGTTTTAAGTTCTAATTGATGACACGCCCTAGACGATCAAAAATAATTTACCAATTTTTACTCCCTCTAAATTTGTTATTGTTCAAAAGTTTATATGATTGATCTTATAAACATTCTTCAATATTAGGTATTACTTTAGTTGTAACAATAGCAAGACTACGATCGTCACTATCTCCAGCACTGGCATTGCCTATTAGATTTGGATTAGTAGTATTTGTATCACTAACAGTATCACCTTCATCCCAAATATGCCAAGTTATTTGTAAAGAGTCAGTTCCCACACTATAAATACGAGCTAAACGATGACTATTTTTATTTAAAAATGTGAGACCCGAATTATTGGAAGCCACAATGGTGGTAGAAACAGGACTATTATTATCTGTGCCATTATATTCGTTTGCTTCACCCAAGGTGGAATTTCCATTAACATCTTTTAAATAAAATAACAAATTCTTCTATTACCATAATATACTCAATAATATTTTTTGAATATGGGATAATTACTTAATTTTACATTTAATTTATAGATTCTCAACAATATTATCAAGTCATTACATAAATTAAATTTTAAACATATTGTAGTTAATTGTATGTCATCAAAAGTGACGAACAAGGAAAAGAGAGTCAAAAAAGTATCCATTATTTAATTGAGAAGATCGATTGAAAATTCTGGCTCACTATTATGAAAATGCCCCCTGTCTGGATAAAAAAACTTGAATATAGTAAAGTGAGAAGATGAAGAATAAGTATTTTTTAGGCTTTAGTATGAAATTATCAAATCTCATCGCTCAACAAATTAAGAATTGGTTTCCTGCCCAAGTCGCTTCCGCTCACTGTGATGGTCCTTGTGGTGTTTATGATCCTGCCTCTGCTAGAATTACCGCTGAAGCAGTTCTTTCGATGACTAAAAAAATTGTTGGTTTAGATGCTCCTGCCCCCGGTGCTAGTCCTGCGGATATAGTCGCTTATAACAATACTCTTTCTCGCTTTATTGCCATTAAAGAGGAACAAGCTCAAAAAACTAAAGACGATTTGTTAATTCTTTGGACTGATTACTTCAAGCCTGTACATTTAGAAAAATATCCTGATTTACATGATACTTTCTGGAAAGCAGCGAAGTTATGTTCTGCTTGTAAAGTTGAAGTTAGCGTACAACACGCTGAAGAGTTAATGGCGGCAGTTGAAAGCATTCACAATATGTTCTGGTCAACCAAAGATCGTGATGTTAGTTTCTACAAAGCTAGTTAGGATATTTGCTTATTAACTGGCTTTAGAACCCCGTAAATCTCCCGATTATGGGGGAATTTGTTTTTAATTTAATTTGATGAGGTTAGAAATATCTGATTGTCGTTTTGTTGATTTGATACTGTTATTATCACCCTTTAGGCGAAGATTCCGAGTAAGTGGTTTGTCTATGTCTCCTGTTTTACAAGATGGAGATGAGGTGATTGTCAAGATTAATGATCGTTCACTATCTTCTGTTCGGGTGAATGATGTTGTGGTTTTATACCATCCCGATCGTCATAATTTAATTATGATCAAAAGAATTAAGGACATTTGTCTGAAAAAAACTACCGTAGTTACGCCTTCTAAATCTCCTAAGACGATCGAACAAGCAACAATGAAAGCAAGACAATATTTTGTTCAGGGAGATAATTTATCGGCAAGTACCGATAGTCGTCATTTTGGTTGGGTAGATGAAAATTTAATTATTGGTAAGGTTGTTTGTCGTTTTCTTTAAAAAATATACCTTTGCTCCTTTATCTGTTGTTGATTCGCCTTTACTTAGAGAATTGTTTGAAAAGCATTAGATATTCTGTTTTTGCCCCCTAAATACCTCAACTTTGGGGACTTTCCTTTCTCTAATTGGAGACTAGGGACTTTTTCAGTAGTGAACCAGACTTTTCAAACGTCCTGTTTATAGTTAATTTTTTGTATTATTGTCTGATCTCGATCGATCGTCAACGATAAGATAGTAGGTGAATTAATAAAATAAAAACTTATCTGGAAATATTTATGAGTGATTCTGAGACCAAAGAAAAATCTGTTGATGTTGCCACTGACAAACCTGTTAACGAAATCAATGGAGAAAAAATAACACCGACTCGTTGTTTTACTGGCAGTGCTATTTCTGGAGGATTAGCATTTGTCACTTATCTATTAAGTAAGTCTATTATTATGACTTATACGACTATGCCCATTAATTTCAATAGTGCTATGGCAGTACGAATTGCTACTACGGTAAGAACTTTAGTTATGGGTTTAACTATTATGGCGACATTTTTGTTTGGCATGGTGACCATCGGTTTAATTGCCTTGGGAATTAAATTGATTATTGAGAATCAAAAAGTTAACCAAGCATAATTTGGTCTGGAAAAAATAGTTGCTGTGGCATAGTTAATGATGATAGAAAATTATGACAAGGGCGAAAAAAGACTGGAGAAAGGGATAAATAAATCAAATCACAAATAATCTTTACGAAAAAAGAGTTAACAGTCTACTCATCTATTAAAATAAAGCTCATAATCAGTAATCAAAACATTATTATTATTATGAGAATTTTAGCTCTTATTCCTGGTGGGATTAGCGATCAACTATTATTTTTTCCCACCTTACAGAGTTTACAAGAGAAATATTCTGAAGCGACGATCGATGTAATCGTTGAACCACGCTCTAAAAGTACTTACAGAGTTTGTAAATATGTACACGAAGTCCTAGTTTTTGATTTTCAAGATCGAAATGGATTAGCTGATTATCTAAATTTATTGGGGATGATTAGAGATAGAGAATATGAGGTAGTGATTACTTTAGAAGAAAATTGGGTAGTTAATTTTTTACTGTGGTTGAATGGTATTCCCACTCGTATAGGTTATCAAAGTAATAATTCATTGTTTATTAACAATCTTATTCCTGCCAAGAAAGAACAATATAACGCTTCTATGTATTATGATTTATTGAAGGCTTTGGATATCAATACTCCTTGTCCTGAATTGGCAATTAATGTACCCAAAGAAAATATTAATTGGGCTAAATTACAACAACAACAGTTAAATATAGAATCCACAGGTTATATCTTAATTCATGGTGGTGCAAGCCCTTTAACGGTGGCTCAGGGTATCAATAAAATTTATCCTGTCCCTAAGTGGCAAAGAGTCATTGAAGATATTCAAATGAAACAGCCCGAAATACCCATTGTGTTGGTCTGTGGCCCTGATGATTTGGGATGGGTGACACAAGTCTTAAATGTTTGTCCTAATGTGAAAGTAGTTAATACTCCTGATTTAGGTAAATTGGCGGCAATGATTGCAGGGGCTAATTTAATGTTGTGTACTGATAGTGCGCCGATGCAGTTGGCGGTGGCGGTAGGAACTTATACTATTGCTCTGTTTGGTCCTACTAAGGCTAAACAACTTTTACCTCATAATAGCGATCGCTTTATTGGTATTGAATCTTTAAGTGATAAAATAGCTGATATCCCTACAGATAAAATACTTGAGAAGATTTGGAATAATTAATTGTCTATTGGTCAAATAATTTTTGTTCATAAATCTCTTGACTGTTTAAGGGTGCAAGACTTGCACCCCTACTTTTTAACTGAACTAATACCCATTTGAGTTAATTCTATAAAAACTGGAAAACCTTATTCTCCTAAATCCCTTCTACCCTGCAATCTAAACGATAAATTTACGGCATCCAAGCTTATCCCCTTTAATATGGTCATAAAATCGGCTTATTTACATATACCTTTTTGTCGGCGACGATGCTTTTATTGTGATTTTCCGATCACCGTTTTAGGTGATAAAGGGGGTGATAGTTATTCTAATTGGCAAAAAGAATATGTTGATTTTATTTGTCAAGAAATAGAGATAACATCTGGTTATCAAAAATATAGTTTAGACACGGTTTTTTTTGGTGGAGGGACACCTTCTTTATTAGCGATCGAAGGTTTAAAGCAAATTTTCGAAGTATTAAATAAATATTTAGGAATTAATAAAAATGCCGAAATATCTTTAGAAATAGATCCAGCAACGTTTGATTTAAGTAAGTTAAAATCATATCAAAAATTAGGCATAAATCGAGTTAGTTTAGGAGTCCAATCTTTTCAAAATAATTTATTAGAAAAATGTGGTCGCACTCATTGCCAACAAAATATCTATGAATCAGTGGAATGGATTCATCAAGCAGGATTTAATAACTGGAGTTTGGATTTAATCTCTGGTTTACCTCACCAAACTTTTGAAGATTGGTTAGATTCTTTAGATAAAGCGATCGAGCTTGAACCTAAACATTTATCTTGTTATGATTTGGTTTTAGAACCAACAACCGTCTTTGGGAAAAAATATCACGCAGGAGATAACCCTTTACCACCAGATGATGTCACGGCTCAAATGTATAAAGTAGCCTCAGAAAAATTGAGACAAGCCGGTTATAGTCACTACGAAATATCCAACTATGCCCAAGATGGTTATCAATCAATTCATAATCAAGTTTATTGGCATAATCAGCCTTATTATGGTTTTGGTATGGGTGCGGCTAGTTATTATAATAATCAAAGATTTACTCGCCCACGCACGAGAAAAGAATATTTTGCTTGGTTAGAAAATCTGAAACAACACCAAGGAAAACTTGATGTTCCTCATTTGTCTAAAACAGATCAATTATTAGAAACTTTAATGTTAGGTTTAAGATTAAAAGAAGGGGTTAATTTAGAATTTATTGGAGATAAATTTGGAGAAAATATTCAAGCAGATATTTTAAAATGTTTAAGCAATTTTTTAAAAAATAATTTAGTTAAATACGATCATCAGACACATAGATTATGTTTAAATGATCCCGAAGGTTTTTTGTATTCTAATACTGTTTTAAGTACTTTATTTAGTGAATTAAAGCTAGATTAATTAGATTGAATATCAAAATCTGTTGCTAATTTATAGATTGATTCAGTACAAAAGAATTAAATGCCCCCTAGCCCCTGATTATGGGGAAAAAAGACAAGAAAGTCTCCGAGTCTATCTTATTTAGTAGAGGAGATGCCCAAAGGCTGGGTGGGGAGATTTAGGGAGGGAAAACACAATATCTGATACTTGCTCTTACAGCCTCTTAAATGCGATCGCATTTGAAAATAAGAAATAGCAATTATTAATTATTAATGAATCATGATCCATTGTGGGAATATTGTTAGATAACATATATAGAAGTCAACAAAGATCAGCTCGACAATTTATTAGTAAAGATAATTAAAAAATATATGACGAACACATTAACCGAAGCTGGAATTACAGCAGATGATTACTGTCTTTTTGGATTAGCCACTTGTTTTATCAGAGAAGAAGGAGAAACCAAACAAATAGATATTATTGAACCAATTCCTTCAGCCGCCTTAGAAGCATTACTAAAAGGTATTCCCACTTCTTACAAATTAGCTGTAGCCAAAAATGTTGGCGATATTATCAACGAAGATAAATTACAGAAACCTTCAGAATTTCCCACAGAGAGTCGATTTAGTGAAAACTTTGTGGAAAGAACTCTTGCGGCTGTCCGTACCTATAAAAATAAACCCTCAGCCACAAAATTTATTTCCATTGGTACTTGTAAAGATGACTTAAACTATTCCACAGAAAGAAAAAGAGTCTTGAATAATGCCAAAACAGTATCAGAAGACGATAATGTCAAACAACATTCCCATACTCACAAAAAACTTTAAAATAGTTTTACATAAATAATTTCAAAGTGAGAAGAGTGAAAAAATGATTAAATTATACGGTGGCAGTCGTAGTCGTGCTTCTATTATTAAATGGTATTTAGAAGAGATTGGTATTGAATATGAATTCTTGCTGTTGGATATGGAAGCAAAAGAACATCTTCAGCCACCTTTTTTACAACTTAATCCGATGGGTAAAGTTCCTGTAATTGTAGATGGAGATCTTACTTTATGGGAGTCAGGGGCAATTTTGTTATATTTGGCAGAGAAATATACTCAAGAAGTTGATTCTTTAGCCAAAAGAAGTCTTGCTAACCAGTGGATTTTGTTCGCTAACTCGACTTTTTCCATCGGTTTATTTATTGAAGCTAATCGCGATCGAGAACTACCAAAACTTTTACCACCCATAGAAAAAATTCTCACTGATCATTCTTTCATTTTAGGGAATGAATTTACCGTAGTAGATGTAGCATTGGGATCAATGTTAGCTTACACTCAAATTCTTTTACGGCTTGATTTAAGCCAATATCCTCAAATCAGTAACTACATTAAAAATATAGTCCAACGACCTGCATTTAAAAACACTATCGGTAAAAGATAACGATTAGAATTATCCTCAGTCTCATTTTACAAACGTTAGAATAGCAAACTAGAAAATAAAATGCTCTTAAATTAGCCATAGAGAAAGTAGTTCTTAGTTACTAAGTATTTTTGGTAACTGGTATTAAGTAAAATCTTCTTTGGGAAATTTATGAACGAAAACAAGTTGATTAACAAAACAGTTTGACTAATTGTGTATCAGTTTTTAAAACTTGTTTCTAAAAGCTAAGTACTTTCACAGTTAAGGCTTTTAGAGTTTTTGTTTGATAGTGGCTCGACCAAATAAATAATTATCTATTGTTGATTATTTATTTTTTGTTGCCACAACTTGAGGCAAAAGCATCAATAAGACAATACGATAAATGACTTTTGGATGCTAACATTGTTGGCATTATTGAAATAGTCTAAACTTAACGTTCAGAAAACAAGAAACAATTTCTGTTTCTTTCTGTCATTAAGTAATAACATGTTTGTAAAAATTATTCCCCGTCAACATCAAAGCTTGGTCGGGATTATTAGAGGAGTAATAATATGGTGAAATTTTATGCTTTTATTCTTAGTTGTTTAAGCTTTGTCTTTTTAGCTGCCCCAGCTCATGCGGGAAGATTACTATTTTGGAGATTTGAAGGCAATCAAAATCGTTTAGTCTTTACAACGGATCAAGGAGTACAACCTACTGCACAGCTAATTGCTGATCCCACTAGGCTAGTAATAGACTTGCCAGGTACTGTTTTAGGTCGACCAACTATCAACGAAAATTATCGTGGTGTTATTACAGGTATAAGAATTGGTCAATTTGATACTAGTACAACCAGAATTGTAATCGAATTAGCACCGGGGTATATATTAGATCCCAAACAAATTAAAATAAAAGGTATCTCACCTACTCAATGGACGGTTAATTTGCCTAAGCCACAAAGAGGTAGTTTTCAATCTTCGTTAAAAAATAATCCGATCAATAATAAGTCAAATCAAGTCGCTAATGCTAATTCTAATAATCTCGATCGTCGTTTAGCTAGTAATTCTTCTTTATCTGGTAGCGATGGGGTAAAAGTTACTTCTAGCGGCTTGGTAGTTGAGATGAATGGTAGTTTTAAAAATAAAATTAAGGTTCAACGTAGTAAAGATCGTCGTCAAATTAATGTCAGGATTCAAGATCTCAAAGCTCCTCAAAATTTGCTCAAATCTTGGGCAGTTAATCAATATGGAGTCAGTGATGTAAAAGTTGTACAAACAAATTCTTCTACCACAACCCTTACTCTTAATGTCAATCCTGATAGTCCTGATTGGCAAGCCACTTTTATGCGTACAGGAGGACTTTTATTATGGCCTCCAGGAGGTGTGAATAGAGTTGCAGATCTTTCTAATCCTAGCGTCTCGAGGACAAATACAACGACGACATCTTCTGTTCCTATAAATGTCCCTCAAAGTACTCCCATAAGAGTTATTTCACCGATTAATAGTAGTCGCAATAATAATAATAATAATCAACTCACTACTTTAAATTCTTTATCAGTTAACTATAATCAGTTGATTATTCAAAGTAGTCAATCTGTTCGAGCAAGAGCAAATTGGACTAATGGAAATCGAGTTTATCAAATTCGCTTAGATAATACAAAAGTATCTCGCAATTTTAGGTTACCTCAACTGTCGGCAAATAGTCCGATCGCTCGCTTACGTATTGATGAACCAGATGCTAGAACCGTCATTATTTCCGTTGAACCTGCTAGGAATACTGAAATTCGACGTTTAAATCAATTAAGGGAAAATCTATGGACTTTATCTTTAAATAAAAAAAGTATTGCTCGACGTCCTCAAAGAATAACTTCTATCCCTGTTAATCCAACATTTTCCCGTGATCCGAACAATTTCACTCCTATGAGTCGACCCATTCCTGTTGGTCGTCCTAATCCTGCGACCAATAATACTCGTCCTGCTCGTAAAAGTCGTGCTGTGGTGGTAATTGACGCTGGACATGGAGGGAAGGATCCTGGTGCGATCGGTATCGGTGGAGTGCAAGAAAAGCGAGTGGTAATGACAATATCCAAAGAAGTAGAACGTCTGTTGGAACAACAGGGTATCCAAGTGCGAATGACTCGTGCTAATGATACTTTTGTTAGTCTTCAAGGACGTACGGCAATGGCAAACCGCATAAATGCTACTTTATTTGTCAGTATTCATGCTAATTCAGCAGGACGCAATAAACCTCATGTGAATGGCTATGAGACTTATTACTTTCAAAGTGGTAGAAATTTAGCTAGTGTAATTCATCGAAATGTTTTGCGTCGAGTTAATGTCAAAGATCGTAAAGTGAGACAAGCTCGTTTTTATGTATTGCGTAAATCGAGAATGCCCTCTGTTTTAATCGAAACTGGTTTCTTAACTGGTAGGGATGATGCCGTTAAATTACAAAATTCTTGGTTTCAAAAACAAATGGCAAAAGCTATTGCTGCGGGTATTGTTGAATATATTCAAGCAAATCGTCTATAAAGGTTGATGTTTTTTTGCTTTTTAGCATAATCCAATTGAATTTTGACGATCGAACTTTAAGAGAAAATAAATTTTAAATAAAGTTTCTTTCTTTTAACTACAATGGTATGATTTGTTTTTGAATTTGTTTTAATGTGAGCAAACCTAAAATTAAATTAAATTATTGTATTAATCCAATACCTTCGCCAAAATTATAAATATAGATGTAGTGAAAAGTAGCGAGCAATTG
>JAALKG010000111.1 GCA_011088145.1 Cyanobacteria bacterium MH1_Bin12
AACCTCTAGATTTCTTAGGAATCCCGCGTCTCCGACGCTGGGAGGATGTCAATAACTAAATGTTCTTCTCTGAATGAGAAAAGTCTGTCTAGTCTGACCGATATTATTACTCGCTTGTCCCCTTCCACAGAATATTTAGTTTCGTAACGTGATACGATCATTAATATAAGTAAATCTTATAGCTATTTATTTGATTAGGTCATATGAAATGTTATTGCTTTAACTTAAAATAAGAAAGCGATCGCAAAAATCTAGTTCTGTAACCATTACATCTCAATCATTTCGAGCTAGATGACCCTTGGTTTCACCCCTTAGTACGTAAATTTTTTAAATATAACTTATTTGAATTCGGGATTATCGAATACTTTTCTAATTATTATCTTAGGATTACCTTGATTTTCAGGAAGCAAAGGACCAGTAATTGACTTTTTTGCCCAAATAAATTTGTCAGATTTTTGACCAAAAACAATTGTAATTCCTCCAGGAGGAAATGTTGTTGTATTTGGGATCCAAGTACAACGAGTAAATCCACTTTCTGATTTTTTTGGATGATCGATCTTATTTTTTGTTTTATAACCTGTAGAATCTTTTGATTCTATCCAATAACATTCAGGAGACTTATCTGCTAAGGGTAAATTTTCCATCTTGGACTTAATCTCATCAAATGTTGTTAAGATTTTTATATCATGGGTAAAGAATTTATGCCAAGCTTTTGAATTTTCAACACTTAATTCATTACCAGTACAAGAACTAATTAAACCTAATATTGATAAAAATAAAAAAATTTTTTGTCCTTTATACTTAGTCGTTAAATCTTTTTTTTTAGTTTGAAGATATATATTTTTAGGTTCGTTAGAAATACCATGATAAGTTATTTTCATTTTTCTATCCTCAATATATTGTTTTGTTATTTGTTTTTGTCTATTTTTTTATTTTCAGGACTTACACCAAAAAGGAAATAATTGATGGCCCAAATCCTGATGAGCTCTTATGAAAGGGGTTTCGGTAGCAAACGAGCAGAAAGTTACGCTAAGGACTTTTTGCTGAGTCCCCTCAACCAATTTAATATACTTTCAGCCTTAGCATGGTTTATTGTACACTTGCTATTACAAACCCTCCTAGTTGAGTTATTACAATAGTAAATACTATTAAGGCAAACCAAATTAATCTTCTAAGGCTTGAGAAATAACAGCCTTTAAAGTTGTACCTTGTCTTTTAGCCTCTGCACTCCAATGTTGTCTTAAATTCTTAGGTACTTTAATACATAAATTCACTTCTGGTATTTCAACTATCTGGTTTTTTGGCATTCTGGATTAAATCTTTGTATTTACTCATTGCTTAAAATCTCCTCTATTTCTTTACCTAGATTTTTGTAATCATTCCAAAAGACTCTTAATCGAGACTCTGATATATCTCTGATCGGTATTCCTTCTAAAGCTGATTTAGGAAATCCAAGAGTACGCCGAATCATTGTATTAAAGACAGATAAACCACCATCAATTAATTCTTGTCTGATAGTTTCACCTTCTCTATTAGGTTTTGGCGGTACAACCGTTAATAATGCTCAATAATTAGCATCTCCTAAATCCTTAACTATTTCTAACATCGGTTGAAGACTTAATATATCGAGTATTGTTGGCAATATCAGTAAATCACAACCACTGGACAATTCTTTCAAATCATCACTATGAGGACGAGCAGGAGTATCGATAATAATAAAATCCGCTCCAGCTACTTTCTTCATCGCTTGTCTTTCATCAGCTACTAAAAAAGGTAAACTACCTCTTTCAGCCCAACTAATAGAGGTTTGGATCTCCATCTACTAAAACAGTTTTACCAATACCACCTTTATACCCTGTTACGGTTAATATTTTCATGTTAACTGTATTTATGGTAATTTGGTAATTGTCTCTAAAGGAACAAGATTGAGGTGTACAAACTCTCGCACCAGGTATTTGTTCCCATTCTTCTGGTAAATCAACATTTGGCTGTCCAGTCATTGGATATAGATAAATCACAATTAAATCCAATAATGAAAAATTAATTGCATTGCCGTCAGTCATGATTAGCTCGATATTGGGTAATGGACTTCCCTATAAGTGATCACAAGCACCATCATCTTCTGGAATTGGTAAATCATCGGGTAGTTGATTAAGAGATATCATTAATTTAAATACTGCGTATGTTTGTTTTGTTTAAAATAAAAAAGCGATCGCATTTGTTACTTTAAGTCTTAATTAACATCATCTTTTAAAAGCTTATCGTAAATATATTTATGCTTTTTCTCAAAACAAACAAAATGAACGTCTAGCAGATAATCACTGTTTGCGGAAAACCATGATTTGACTGATTTTATAGCTATTTTAGCTGCTAACTCGTGAGGAAATCTATATGCACCGCAAGAAATATTGGGAAAAGCGACACTGTTGATGTCTAATCTTTTACAAAGATTGAGTGAATTGAGGTAACACGACTTCAGACATTCTTTTTCACCTTTGTTTCCACCATACCAAACTGGTCCAACCGCATGGATGATGTACTTTACCTTTAAATTATAGGCATTTGTAAAACGAACCTCGCCAGAGGGACAATGCCCTAATTGCCTGCATTCAGCCAAAAGTTGAGAACCAGCAACTCTATGTATTGCACCATCAACACCCCCACTACCGCAAAGTGCTGCATTGGCTGCATTTACAATGCAATCACCTTCAAATATTGTGATATTGCCAATAGAAACATTTATCATGATTTATTTTGGTAATTTATAAAATTATAATCGTAGTATAAATGAAGGTTGGTTGCCTATATAGTGAAATATTACTGTAAAATAATTATCTGTGGGGATTTTCTCAATATTTTATAATAAGACGATCGCTCTGGATTAATAACGTTTTTATTTCTGAATTTATTGAAAATTAAATATATAGCAGAAAACGGGTTGATTAGGACATTGATGATTTTTTAAAGTATTGCTATGTCGAGATTTTAACCTTTGTCCTTTGCTCCTTGTCCTTTGCTATCGCATTATATTAACTAACAATTATCATCAGAAACAAATCTTATCATCGATCGTCCTCAGAAATTGATATGAAGATTAAATAGAAAAAAACTTTAAGACGAAAGTGCAATGGAAAAATATATATTAGCGATCGATCAAGGAACAACAAGTTCTAGGGCGTTATTATTTGCTCACAATGGTAATATTATCTCTTCCGCACAATTAGAATTTCCTCAATATTATCCCAACCCTGGAGAAGTAGAACATAATGCCCTCGAAATCTGGGATTCTGTTTTATCAGTGATCAAAAAAGTCTGCGATCAAACTAAAATAGATAAAAATCAAATTGCAGGTATCGGTATTACCAATCAGAGAGAAACTACCGTTATTTGGAATAAAGAAACAGGCGAACCAATATATAATGCGATCGTTTGGCAAGATAGACGGACCTCTAAGAAAATCGATCAATTAAAAGCCAAAGGCTTGCAAAAAGAAGTAAAACAAAGATCAGGATTATTTTTAGATGCTTATTTTTCTGCCAGTAAAATAGAATGGATTTTAGACCATGTCGACGGTGCTAGAGAATTAGCTAATCAAGGTAAATTAGCTTTCGGGACGATCGATACTTGGCTAGTATGGAAATTAACAGGTGGGAAAACTCATGTCACCGATGTTAGTAACGCCTGTCGAACTCTACTGTTAAATGTCAATACAGTAGAATGGGATTCCCTGCTTTTAGAAATATTTAATGTTCCTTTTTCCTTGCTTCCCCAATTATGTGATAACAGTGGTGTTATTGCTCATACATCCACAGAAGTTTTAGGAGCTGAAATTCCCATTTCAGGCATGGCAGGAGACCAACAAGCCGCAACTTTTGGTCATACAGGTTTTCATGCTGGCATTGCCAAAAACACTTACGGTACAGGTTGTTTTCTGATTTCTCCCACAGGTTCAGAAGTCGTTTATTCCGAAAAAAGTTTATTATCTACCATTGGATGGCGTTTTAATAACGAAATCACCTACGCCTTAGAAGGTAGTATTCTCGCCAGTGGTTCAGCCATTACATGGTTAAAAGATGGCTTAGGTATTATTAATAGTGCTAATGAAGTTAATGAATTAGCCAATAGTGTTTCTGACAGTGGAGATGTCTATTTTGTCCCCGCTTTAGCAGGATTGGGTTCACCTCATTGGGATCAATATGCTAGAGGTACGATAGTGGGAATTAGTCGTGCTACAACCAAAGCTCATATTGCGAGGGCTAGTCTAGAAGGAATTGCCTTTCAAGTTTATGATGTAGTTTGTAGTTTAAACAAAGAATCGGGTCAATCTTTAGAATTGTTAAAAGTGGATGGTGGTGCTGCTAGGAGTGATTTTTTATTACAATTCCAAGCCAATATTTTAGGCATTCGGGTAGAAAGACCAACAGAAGTTGAACTTACTGCCAGAGGAGTGGCTTATTTTGCAGGTTTAGGTGTGGGATTTTGGCGTGATTTGAAACAAATACAAGAATTAGAAACAGACAGTGTTATTTTTGAACCAAAAATTGATGCTTCTCAAGCAGAAGCTTTATGTGCAAGATGGAAAGATGCTTTACAACGTTCTTACAAATGGGCAATTCAAAGTTAGATAGCAATATTTAAAAAATGAGGTTTAGAATCTCATGTTAAACAAAGAAAAAAACCTTTGCACTTTGAACTTTTATCAGTAAAACTATAATTATGTCAATTTCTCAGTGGGAAAGACTATTAAAAAATACAGGTATTTGGAATGGTTCATTTACTGAGTTTTCGTCTGAAGGAAAACAACTCAAAGATAGACCTTCACAGTTAACTTTAGAAAGTTTAAATGAAAATAAAGTTCTCAAATTAACCCTTATTCGTGACCATAAACCAGCGATTGTTAAAGAATTTACCCATCTAAATCGTAATATCTTTTTATTTGAAGATGGTCATTTTGCTAAAGGTTCTCAACAATTTAGTCCTTATGGTATTTTTGCCGCAGAATATGGATTCATGTTTGACGATCGTCGTTGTCGTTTAGTACAATTGTTTGATATTAAAAGTAATCTAGAATCTGTCATTTTAATCAGAGAATATCGTCAGGATAGTAATGCTCTAGAGCGATCGATGTTGTCTATAGAACAATTAGAAGGAGATTGGGTAGGAGAAGCTCAAACACTTTATCCAGACTGGCGTACAACTGAACCGTACTCTACTTGCTTAAGTGTCAAAAAACATGGTGACACAGTATCTCAAACCTTAACCACACCAGAAATCAACATTACATCTGAAGGTAAAATAGAAGGTAACACGATCACTTTTAGTCAAGGAAATCTAGATATTCGTTTATTACTTCTTCCTGACGGTGCATCTTCTACCACTCCGTTATTGATTAAACAAAGAGAAGCTTTTTTTGTAGAATTTGGCTGGTTAGTTGAACCAAATAAAAGATTTCGGTTAATCCGACAATATGATCCTGAAGGGAGATGGATTAATGTCACTCTCGTCACTGAATATAAACAGGTATAGCAATGAATAATTAATTATTAGTTTAACGGGAAAAAATAGATTTTAATTGCGTACACGAAAATAAACACAAATTAATTTTAATCAGATGTACGCAAATGATCATAAGTTCTCAGATATATTTACCAAGCTAAATAAGGTAGTGTGGTAGAGGTAGTTTGAATTTTATCAATATTTTTGGTGAGCAAAGTACAGGTGTCCCATTTGCCTGAAACTAACATATTTTTAGCACCTGAATCCATTTTGACAGTGCTACTATAATGTCCACATTTGACCTTTAAATCTTCTAAATCTAGAGTTAGGGGAATTTGGGGATTTTCTTGAATTAAATTCTGAATACTCTTAATATTGACAGCAGAGGTTGTCACACAAGGAATACCCATTGTTAAACAATTACCTAAAAAGATTTCGGCAAAGCTTTCTCCAATAATAGCTTTTATTCCCCAACGAGCGATCGCTTGTGGTGCATGTTCTCTGCTTGAACCACAGCCAAAATTATTATTAACTACCAAAATATTTGCATTTTGATATTTAGGCAAATCAAAAGAATGTTTTCCTTCTAAGGCAGTTCTATCATCAGCAAAAACTTGTTCTCCTAAACCATCAAAGGTAACACATCGTAAAAAACGTGCAGGAATAATGCGATCTGTATCTATATCATTACCAATAACAGGAATACCAGTTCCACTAACAATTTTTCTTTCGCTCATATTCAATCATCGAATTCTGGATACTAACCCTGCCATTATAACTCCAGTTCGGTTGCACAATTCCAAGTGCTAAATTTTTATGTTCTCAATCATCTATTATTTACCATTCTCTTGATTTAGTTTACCAAAACGACGATCGCGTTTTTGATAACTCAACAAAGCTTGATGAAATTCTTGTCGATTAAAATCAGGCCAGAAGGTATCCGTAACATATATTTCACCATAAGCCATTTGCCAGAGTAAAAAATTACTCAAACGCATTTCACCACTAGTACGAATTAATAAATCAGGAGAAGTCAAACCATGAGTATAAAGGTTATTTTCAAATAAGCGATCGTCAATATCATTTATGTCTATTTTTCCTTGTTTTACTTGATTTGCAATGACACGACAAGCATGAAGTATTTCTTGACGACCACCATAATTAGTCGCAATATTAAATTTAATGCCTTTATTGTTAGAGGTTTTCTCCATAGAATAGGCAATTTCTTTTTGTAAGGATTCAGGTAAACCAGTTAAATCACCGACAAAACGAATTTGAACGTCTTCTGCCATCATTTGGGCTAATTCACGACGCAAGACTCGCTCAAACAAAGTCATTAAGAATTCTACCTCATTGGTTGGTCTCCCCCAGTTTTCAGTAGAAAAAGCATAAGCGGTTAATGATTGAATACCCCAATCATCACAGCAACGCAGAAGATTTTTGAGTGCATCTACTCCTTTTTGATGTCCAACGATTCTGGGAAAACCACGACGCTTTGCCCAACGTCCATTACCATCCATAATCACAGCAACATGATTAGGAATACTTTGTTGTTGTAAATCAGAAGGCAGTTCGATTAAACTTTGTTTGACATTCATTGTTAACATTTGACTAAGAATCAAGCAATTTTTTCAGTTGTAAAGATGATCAGAAAAATTTAATTACGACATCTATGGTTTTAGGTTCAACGAAAAAATATTCATCATAAATATCAATTGATTAATTGATTATTAAGTAAGCCTATATTCTATCTCGATCGAGAATAATCAACAATAATTAACCTCTGTTTTGGATAAGAAAACGGATTCTGTGGCAAAAAGTTAGGAAAAAATTAATGATTCTATAGTCGATTTTACGAAGGGATGAGTTCGTTTATCCATAGCAAAAGATAAAGGTTAAAATTGGATAAAGCAATACTTTCAGAGATTATCAATATTCTAGTCAAACCGTTCTCTGATATATATTATCAGACTTCAAGATTATCAGTTCATTCGCTCTATATAACTGACTTACTTTCAAAACTAAAGATAAAAAATCACGACATTTTAAATGTTAACTGTTAATTGGTTTGACCTTGATAATATTCATGACGTAGAAATGGTAGTGCAACAACTTCCCCTTGAGCATTACCAATACTAACAGATAAACCTTCTCCTCCTGTTTTCGTGCGGATATAACCAAGGGCAAAATATTCATTTTCAGTTTGTTGATAGCTAGTTATTTTACCGACTTTTTTTTCATTGATGGCAATAACAGTATCGGTTTCAGGATTAATCGGTTGATTTAATTTAATGCCCCATAGTCTTTGTTTGACACCTTTATAGGTATTTAAACGAGCGATGGTTTCTTGTCCAATATAACAACCTTTTTCAAAAGAAATAGCATCCCATAAACCACTTTCGAGAGGATTGTAATCTTCGGTTAATTCTGTCTCTGGTTTTGGTCTTCCTTGGTGAATACGCAAGGTTTCAAATCCTTGACTACCGATTAAAATTGGATTTTTTTTGGTTAATTTCTGCCAGATGGTAACAGCTTTTTCTTGAGGGATAATTAAGTTGTAACCTGTCATTTTCAAATTGCAACCCACGGTGATCATAATTTGTGTATCGTCAATGGTAATAGTTTGATGACTATATTCAGAATCATTCAAAAAATCATCGTCTACCCATTGTTTTAGTAATTCCCGACTGTGCTCACCTATGAGGGTAAAAATGGCATATTTTCCTGTCAAATCTTTTAATTGAACTTTATCAAATGGAAATATGTATCTATCCATCCAATTAAACAATTTTTCATTTTGTTGAGGTGAAACGATGAGTAATATCTGATTTTCTTGGATATATACACTAGCTAAATCAATATTTCTGCCCGTAGAATTAACAAATACTGTATCGCATCCTTGTCCTGTTTGTAATTGTTCTATGTCGTTAGTACTTTGATTATGTAAAAATCTGCTTCTATCTTCTCCCGTTAGATTCAGGATACCCCAATTACTGCGATCGCATACAATTAAATTATCGTCGATATTGTCCAGAGATAAAGAATCTTGATTGAAAGAAATCGGAGTCTGTTCCCCTACTGAAAAAATTGCCCCTGCATCTTGTTGTAATTCTTTTAAAGTAGTCATATTTATTAACTGATGGCACCCATGATAATCAAAAGTTACTTAATTAATAATAAGACAATTAAGGCGATCGCTACTAGATATGATCAGAGGACAATAAATTTCCTTGGTGGTATTTACTTGGCAGTGATCGTTGTTTGGCTTAATTGATGACACGCCCTAGAGGGCTCATTTCCTGCTGAATAAACTCCACTCTTATGGACAGAGAATCCCAGCCAGGGCTTGAAAATGGATTTTAAAGTCGCCAACCCAATACCTGAGGGTAAAGACAAATTAAACACCATGCTAATCTACGACTGAACAACTGAGATAAATTACCAGATTGACATCCTCCCAGCGTCGGAGACGCGGGATTCCTAAGAAATCTAGAGGTT
>JAALKG010000112.1 GCA_011088145.1 Cyanobacteria bacterium MH1_Bin12
TTCTTGCTTTTTTAATTTTTAGATTATTTATCATATCATTAACAGGTTACACCCATCTATGGAAAAATCTAATTTAATGTGATTATTAAGAGCCGCAAAGCGATCGAGAAAATCTTCATTAGGAGGATACAATGAACTACAATCGACTCCTTTGGTGACGTATAGAGTCGCTTCTCCTTCTTTGTCAGACAGGGCATAGGGAAAATGTTTTTCTTGCCAATTAACATTCTTATTTGCCTGAATTTGATTAGCTAAATCACAGGCATCTTCATCTGCATCAAAACCATAAATATTGAGATTGGGAGCAAGAATATTCCATCCACTATTACTATAGTCATCCTCTGCTCTCATTTTGCGGGAACCAACTATACATAATGTAAAAATAATTTCATTAAATAAATCAGTTTGTTTTAAGTTAGTTAAAAAAGTTGTCATTTATAAAATCATTAAAAGTTAAGAGTTAAAAGTTAAGAGTTAGTTACCCTCCCTTGAAATTAGAGGCTTGTGTCCCTGTTTTTTAGTTCAGTATAAAAATGGTAGACAGTTTATCAACAAAGCAAAAAACCCATTTTCATACTTAATTGTCAACTGTCAATTGTTAATTGTCAATTTAAAATAAGTAATATGCTAAAGCCATTTAGTTAAAATATCACTGACAGTTTTTTTATTGATGGGTTTGGAAATATAATCATTCATGCCTGTAGCCACACATTTTTCTTGATCCCCTTTCATACTATTCGCTGTCATTGCAACGATCGCAATATTTTGATAATACAAACCCGCTTTTCCTGATCTAATTTCACGGGTAGCTTCATAACCATCCATCTCAGGCATTTGGCAATCCATTAAAATTAAACAATAAGGCTCAGACTTATGTGATAAATTAGATTTTAATTTTGCGATCGCATCAACACCATTATAAGCAACATCAATGTCGATTCCCAATTTTTGTAAGATTTTTTGAGCTACTAAAACATTAACTTTATTATCTTCAACTAACAATACTTTTCCCGTTAAATCATCAACAGTTATCTTCTGAAAATTTAAAAGTGAGGTTTTTTCAGAATAAGAAGATAAAGCATTATCTGCAATTAGATGATTTCCATCGCTATAATTATCCAAAAAATCACGGAAAAAAGATGGATTAATCGGTTTAGTTAAATAGCTATTAATGCCACAATCAGCAAAATCATTTTTTTGATTGATCTGATTAAGGGGAATCATTAATATTAACTCAATGCGATCGTCATTAGTAAGATTTCTAATTTGTTTTGCTAATTCAATTCCACTTTTAGCAGGCATATCCCAATCAAGTAAGATTAAATCAAAAGGATCTTTGTGAGCTTTTTTACCTGCCAGATTAACTTCATTTTGATATATCTGTATCGCATCATCTCCATTATTTGTCGTTATAGTATCAACGCCCCATTTTTTCAATTGATTAGTGATTACTTGAGCATTAGTTTTATTATCATCCACGATTAAAACTTTTAACTGCTTATGCAGTTTTACCGATAAATTCAAAACATTAGAGAGACAAGATTTGAGGGCAATGTGAAAATGAAAACTACTACCTTTACCTAACTGACTTTGAACCGAAATATTACCTCCCATCAATTCGCATAAATTTCGAGTAATAGCTAAACCCAAACCCGTACCACCATATTTACGAGTTGTACTAGCATCAACTTGAGTGAAAGCAGAAAACAAATAATTAGTTTTTTCTTCAGGTATTCCAATACCTGTATCTTTGATTGTGCTATGTAAAATTAATTCTTTTTCCCCTTCTTTTTCTAAAGTAAATTTAATTAAAATTTCCCCCTTATGGGTGAACTTAATGGCATTATTAACTAAATTAATCAGAATTTGTTTTAATCGAATAGGATCACCTTTTACCCTCAATGGAGTCTCTATCTGGGAACAATCTAAAATTAACTCCAGATTTTTATCTTGGGCTTTCAAAGCGATAGTTTCAGTAAACTCTCCCAAAAATTTGACTAGTTCAAACTCGATTTCCTCTATTTCTATTTTTCCTGCATCTATTTTGGAAAAATCAAGAATATCATTAATTAAAGTCAATAATGATTCAGCACTATTAATGGCAATATTGAGTTGAGATTTTTGCTCATAAGTAAGTTGTGTATCTTTTAATAAATCCAGCATCCCGACTACTCCATTCATCGGAGTCCGAATTTCATGACTCATGCAAGCTAAAAATTCGCTTTTAGCACTGGTTGCAACTTCAGCTTTTTCTTTAGCTTGGATTAACAGTGTTTCTACTTGTTTTCGTTCGGTTATGTCCTCAATAATACCTTCGATCGCAATTAATTGTCCATCCTCGTTAATAACTGTATGTTGAGAAAATTGTATAGTTTTCAACTTACCGTTAGGATGAATAAAACGTAAATCAAATTGTTGATTCGTACTAATATCTTGATCTATAATCATCGTCAACATACTATTAGCAAGCTCTAAATCTTCAGGAATCCATTGAATCATTTCCTTCCATGATTTACCGATAAATTCCTTTGATTCAATACCAAAAAGAGAAACTGTTCCTTCAGTAATATAAAAAATACTGGTATCGACACTGTCATAACTGAAAATAACAAAATTATCTCCAATATCTTTGACTAAACGCTGAAATTGATTGCGACTTCTCCTCAAATCAGTTTGTATTTCATGTTGCTCACTGACATCTGAAATGAAAGACACAATAGAAACCAATTCACCTGATTGATTCAAAACAGCAAAATTTGTCCATTTACAAAAAATTAAAGTACCATCTTTAGTATAGTTTTGATTTATGATGGCATCATTAGGCTGTAAACCCGTCATTAATAGCTGAATTACTTGTTCTACTTCAAAAAGATCATTTTCAAAGATAAAAGGTAAATCTTGCCAAGATAAGCCCATAACATCTTTTTTCTTCCAGCCAAAGATTTTTTCCGCTTGTTTTGACCAGTTTTTAATATTACCATTACAATCCCATTCAATGATTGCTAAAGGGTTATTTTGAAAATAAAAAGACAGTTTTTGTAATACTTTTTCTAGTTCAAAAGTTCTTTGCTCAACTCTTTGCTCTAAATCATCTAAAAGTGTTTGTAACCGAATGCCCATGACATTAAATGCCTGTGCTAAATCTCCTAATTCATCATTTTGGGGTATATTAACCAACACATTAAAGTTACCTTCTTTGAGCTGTTCTACTGCTTTATTTAATTCTTTTAAAGGTTTGACAATTCGTTGACGAGCAAAATAAATTATTTTAATAATAATAGTAATAGCAATAATCAAAAAGACGAGGGCAACTAAACTAGGGAAAATAAATAGAGGTAATTTTTCTTGAATTGGTTGCTCAACAATTGAATACCAAGGTACTTGTTCTAGTGGCTTGACCACAGCCAAAACTTTTTGATCATTGAGGCCCACACCAACGTGTAAATGTAAATTATCTAGATATTTATTGATATCCTGAAGATTAGGTTGTGTTCCTATTTTATTAATATCATCAGCAATTAAAATAAATTGATTTTGATCAATTATATATATTTCTCCACCTTTACTTATTTTTTGAAAATTAATTTTACGCCATAGTTGAGACAGATTAATTTGAGCAATTAATAATTGATTTAATTCTCCAGAATTATCAGCCATTATTGTCATAACAGTTACTAAAGAACTATTATTTTGTCGAGTTAATGGACTGATATATATTTCTTGTTGTTGTGATTTCTGTAATGATAACCACAGTGATTCAATAATAGTAGGATTTGTTAGTAAATTTTCATTGTTGGGGGTAGTGGAAGCGACGATTTTTCCTTGTTTATTTAATAATTGTATTTCTTTAAAGTTAGGATTTTTTGATCGCATTTGTTCTAATATTTTTTCAACTTTTTGAGTATTTTGAAGATCGATATTAGTCAAATAACTACTAGTCATTAATAAATCACTTTTAACATCTAATAAAAAATAGTTAATGTTATGAATTGCTTTGACGCTAGTATCTTCTAATTCTTTTTTTGCTAACTGTCAAGTCAAAGAAATACTTAATATTACTAATGTAACAAAACCAATTAATCCAATGGAACTAAGCCAGATAACTTTATTTCTCAGTTCATTTATTAATTTTTTTTCTTGAGATGGGTTCGATTTTGAAAATGAAAATTTCATTTTTTAGTAATGGAGGATCATTATTTTACAATTTAAACAATCACAACATTAGTGTACCTGACTGTCTGACATAATTTATCCCCAAGACGGCTTTTTTCTCAAAATATTTTATATTTTCTACAAGATCACTTTTTATCTAGTTATATCAAGTTTTAAAGATTTGCTGATTTGCTACCAATTATTTAGGATAGCCGTATTTTAATTTTATTCATTTCAAAGTGATATCTGGAAATATACACCTTGAAATTCTGATAAAATTTTCCATCTAATTTTTGCATCAAAAATTATGATTAATGACGATTAGGTTCTTTTACCACATCAATAGCACCATTGCGATCGTATTGAAAACGGTAACGATAATTTTCTTGTAAACTGTAACGTTTGAGATTATTAAAATTGTCAATAAATTCTATTTGTTCATATTCCCAATATTCCCAACATTCATTAGGTTTAAGTGAGAAATTTTTCCTTTTACTGTAATCTATATCGACCATGGTAAAACTATGACTAACTCTGGTACTGTTGCAGATATAAAATCCAGAATCAGTATGATTAGCCGAAACTGATTTAGCAATTAAATTAGTAGCTGTTAAGGCACATAATAAAGAGGTAGAAAAAGAAATGAATTTACGCATATTTTACCCATAATCAACAATTAATTATCATTTTTAATACTAACAAAAAAATAGATATGGAACCAATTTTTATAAAATATTTACTTACTTAAGAATAAGATTTCTATTTTTATATTATCCACAACAATTAAATTTCGACAAACTGAGAAGATAAAAAATAACCAAATTAATTATTTTGTCTATAATATTAATGAAATTCTGTGCCAATCCAATTTTTGCTTTTCTTGATGCCAATGCCAGCGAATTAAATTGGCAGTTGAACCAACTTGTAAAGTTTTTAAATTAATCGCTTTACGGGGTGCATCAGTAACTAAAGCGATCGCTTGTGGTAGGCTACAAATACCCCATTTCAAAAGATTTTCTGCACCAACAAACAAAGGTAAAGTAGTACCCGACAAAGTACCATCAGGAAGTTTGGCAGTACCATTTTTCACCTCAAGAGTACGCTCATCCCAAGGATAAAATCCATCAGGTAAACCAATGGGGGACAAAGCATCACTAACTAGAAAAATACCATCTTGATAATTACTAGCTTGTAAAATCAATTTCAACATTGTGGGGGTAACATGAATACCATCAGCAATCAAACCACAATAAACTTGAGGATTAATGATTGCTTCACCTAATAATCCCGGTTGACGATGATGCAGACTCGGCATGGCATTAAAAGCATGAGTCACCATTGATGCACCCTGAGCAAAAGCTTGTTTCCCTTGTGAAGCTGTCGCCTGAGAATGTCCCAAACTAACCACAATCCCCAAGGATTTCAGATAGGGAACAACTTTGCCCGTGGTATCTAATTCGGGGGCAAGGGTGATTATTTTAACAACATCTTGATAATCACCTAAAATTTCTTTGATATTATCCAAAGTTAAAGGTAATAAATATTCGGGAGGATGAGCTCCTCTTTTTTCGTAGTTTAAACATGGCCCCTCCAGATGAACTCCAATTATTTGGGCTTCATTTTCTGGTTTTTCTTGGGCTTGAAACTGTTTTATAATTGCTAAAGATTGTTGAATTTTTGTGATCGAAGTAGTGACAATAGTAGGTAAAAAAACATCTATACCCGTTTCCCATAGATAAGCACCAATCTCATGTAATTTGTCCATATCCGAAGAAGTTAAATCGGGAAATGCTAGACCTAAACCACCATTTATTTGTAAATCAACACCACCTTGAGATAAGTAGTCTCTTTGTAAATCAAGATCTCCTTTTTCACTTGAATCGGTATCGTGAATAGAGGTAATTAGATTGTTTTGAATAATTAAAGTTTGTTTTTGTTGATAACCATTTATGCTGGCATTGGTAATAATAAAATTGTTTTGCTTGGACTTCATTTTTGTGTCACAGAACTATATTGAGTTAAGATTGCCATAAAATCGCAATTATACTGGCAAAATGTGACAATTGTGGTTTTGCTTGCTTGTTTCTTATGACAGTAAAATTAAAATAAAGATTCTATATACTTGGCTAAATACTATTACTAAATTTGCTCTATGACTTCAGATCAAACTAAAGATTTTGAATCGGCTGATGCACAGAAAATAGATCTCGCAGTCGAAGCGATTGCTAACGGTGAATTAGAAAAAGCTGAAGCACTCTTACTTAATATTATTGAGAATACGCCAGCAAAATATTCTAACTTTGAAGAAAATGATGAAGGCATCTCAATCAAATTTTGGGATCAAACTGCCTTTATTCATTATGTAACTTGGCAGAAGCAACAAGGACTGACAAATAAAAATATTCAATGGATTAATAATGTGTACCCACGTGCACACTACTATATGGGCTATCTTTGTGTAAAGAAAAAAGAATTCGATCGAGCGATAGAATTTCTCGACAAAGGGCTAAATCTTGAACCGACGAATCCAATATTTATTTGTGAGAAAGCTCAAGCATCAGTACTTTCTGGACGCAAGGAAGAAGCTCTCGCATTATACCAACAAGTAAATGAGATCAGTCCTTATGTCGGTGCTTTTGATATTGCAGTTGCTTTACGTGGTCAAGGATTCGTACTTATTGAAATGGGAAATCTTGATAAAGCAGAAAATGCTTTTAAATCTTCACTCGAAATTGAACCAGACAATGAAGTGGCACTGAATGAACTACAATATATTGCTCATTTGCGTCAAGGTGGCACTCAAGCTTTTGCCGAAACAGTTCCATTAAAGACTCCGAATCTTTCCAACTGTGTTGTCTGTGGTAAAGAGTTCGATGACGGCATCGTTGTTTCATTCAATGGAATGCCTGTAAGTGTTTGTAAAATGTGCGAGAACAAGCTGTCTAAAAAATGGTGGGAGTTCTGGAAATAAGTAGGACAGAAAAAATCATTACATCAGGTACAGATATTTTAAAGATTTGCGTTTTGATAGATATTAATAATATAACACTCCTAAATTTTCTCAATAATGAGACCAAATTATCAATTGTGCTGAATTAATCAAAGTCTCCAAATGCCACTCATATTTTTCGCACTAACGAATTTGACTTATAACATTTTTCTAAAATAGGTGTAATAAAAAGAAATTTTCTCTCTAAAATTCATGAAAAACCTAATCAAATTACTCCAAATATTAGGAATTTTTCCAATAATTATTATAATTTCTTTTTTCACCATAATCAACCCAACTTATTCCAGTGGAGGGAGTCTTGCCAATTGCTACGATAAGCATAATCAAATCACGCTTTCAATGGTTTTTCAGCATTAGAATATTTAAACCAAAACTCTCTTAATGTCCTACGAGCAATAATTCTCATTTTAAGACTATTTTACTATTTTTATCATTATCATATAGCGTTTATTATTATTATGAGGTACACTTTGACTCAATTAATTTATTATTTATAAAGACTTTTGGTGTTCAGGCTAAAAGCCTGCCGTTTCGTGATCATGCTTTGCACGCCACTTTTAATGATCAGCCGAAGGCTGGTGCTACGCGATCGCATTTATACTTAATAAGGCTGGGAAACTCTATGTTTAATGTATTCATCTACAACCTGAAAACAACAAAGTTTTAATCAAGGTGCAAAATCTCAGTTTAAGACGATCGCACAAGGATTAAGCAGTTATAATTGTATGAGACCAAAAATATCTCAATTTTAAGGATGCAAATCAATGCTTACTAAACAATCAGTCACAGAAAATTTTACATTAGAAGGAATGAGTTGTGCCGCTTGTAGCGATCGCATTGAAAAAGTTATAAGTAGAATAGTAGGCGTAGAAAAATGTAATGTCAACTTCGCCCTTGCCGAAGCAACGGTTATTTACGATAACGAACAAACAAACACCGAAGCAATTCAATTAGTGGTTAGCAAAGCAGGTTATCAAGCCCATGCAATCACAGCAGATAATCTAAACATTGATCAAGAAGAGCAAACCAATCAATACAAAGAAAAAGAATTACTGAATAAATTTATTGTTGGGGCAATTATCAGTAGTTTTTTGGTTATCACCTCCCTACCCATGATGATAGGAATTGAGATCCCTTTCATTCCCATGTGGTTGCATAATCCTTGGTTGCAACTAGTTCTCACTACTCCCGTTTTGTTTTGGTGTGGACAATCATTTTTTGTGGGTGCCATCTCCTCACTACAACATGGTAGTGCTAACATGAACACCCTTGTTTCCCTTGGCACAGGGGCAGCCTACTTTTACTCATTGGCTGTAACTTTCTTTCCCGATTTTTTTGCAAAAGAGGGTTCACAAGCAGGTATATATTACGAATCAGCCGCCGTCATCATCACTTTAATATTATTAGGAAGATTACTAGAGCATAGAGCCAAAATACAAACCTCAGCAGCCATTAAAAAATTATTACAACTCGGAGCAAAAACAGCTAAAGTAATTCGAGAAGGAAAAGAGCAAGATATTCCCATCGAACAAGTTCAAGTTCAAGATATTATCATCGTTCGTCCTGGTGAAAAAATCCCCGTTGATGGGGAAATTATCCAAGGAGAATCAACAATTGACGAAGCAATGGTGACAGGTGAATCTGAAGCAGTGAAAAAAACCGTGGGAGATGGGGTAATTGGAGCAACTATTAATAAAACAGGTAGTTTTAAATTTCAAGCCACAAGGGTAGGAAATGATACCGTTTTAGCTCACATCGTTGAATTAGTTAAACAAGCCCAAGGTAGTAAAGCACCAATTCAAAAATTA
>JAALKG010000002.1:0-35986 GCA_011088145.1 Cyanobacteria bacterium MH1_Bin12
GTGATTCATCCCATGGGCATAGCCGTGGGTCTTCTCAAGGAACACAGATAAGAAACAAAACAATGTGCCTAGTAACTCTGGAGAAAATTATATTTTCTTTATTAATTTATTATTACTTAATTATTCAAAAAAAAATTGCTAATATCAAAATAGTAAAAAGATTATTGGTGGATAAACTTATTTTTTAAGAAAAAAATCTTACTCAAAATAGTTAACGTAAATTCTGTTTTTAAAATTAATTAGAATAAATTATTGACAGTTTAATAAAAATAATAATAAACACTTTGATTCAAAAAATAAATTGAATTAATCTTTGATAATTATTAATCTGTTGTGATTTTTCATCAAAAAAAATGACAATTATCTTTATGAAAATTAATTAAGAATCATCCAGTATAGAAATAGAAGAAATAAGTCTATTGATTATATTCAAAGTATGTTTACGGTTATATTTTTAATTTATCATTTTTATTTTCAAGCAATAAATCTTAATAAAACTTTGTAAATAAGTGAATAATATGAAAATAAATTAAAAAAAAATGTTTTTCTGATAACAAAGTGCTAATCTGTAATTATAGAAGGAGTAATAAAGGAGCAAAACAGTCAATTAGACTACAAATTAAAATAATATAATCGGTCATTATGTATAAACTATTTAGCAGAGAAAATAGTTTTTATTATGAGAGAGACTTGCTTAAAAATTGAGTTTATATTGTTTTCATTTGGCAAAGTAATATTATCCACAAAAAATCGAAAGTAATTCAGGAGAAATTTACATTTAACTCAATGACTTGATCCTTTGCGAGATCAAAAATAACGTTACTGTTCATCCAAAAAAATGGAGTATTAAAATATGAAATTATTGATTCAAGGAAATAATATTGACGTTACCGAATCTATTCATGACTATGTAGAAGAAAAATTAGAAAAAGCTGTTAAACACTTTCAAAATTTAGCAACTAAAGTTGATGTTCATTTATCTGTTGCCCGCAATTCTCGTATAAGTAATAAGCACAAGGCAGAAGTGACTGTTTACGCTAATGGTACTGTCATTCGAGCTCAAGAACATAGCGAAAATTTATATGCCAGTATCGATTTAGTTTCTGATAAGATTACTCGTCAGTTACGTAAATATAAAGAAAGAAATCTCGCAAAGAAAACTCACACCACAGAAAAAACAACAGATGTAGTAGAAGAGAAACCTGTAGATGGAAGTTTGATTTCTGATCGTGAACCAGAATTACCAACAGAAGTTGTACGAATGAAATATTTTGCGATGCCACCAATGAGCATTGAAAATGCTTTGGAACAATTACAGTTAGTGGATCACGATTTTTATATGTTTGCCAATGAGCAAACGGGTGAAATTAATGTTATTTACCAACGTAATCATGGCGGTTTTGGTGTAATTCAACCTCGTGCTGCTCATACTGAAGAGTAACCAATAAAGAATGAAGATCATTATTATCGGTTAGGGGGGTTCGATTTTGCTCCTCTATCTTAATGGAGCAAGTCGACTCTGAAGTCCTGATTTATTGGTTTTCAGGAAATAACCAAAGTTTTTGTATGTATTTCCAACACAATCTAACTAGCCTAATGGGATAATAGAGAGGAAACAAAATGGCTGGGAGAGGAATTGCCTTCCACTCGATCACGGTAGGAGTTGTGATAATATTAATCCAGTACCACAAACGGTCTTGCCAAGATTCCATGCTTTGGAAATAAAAGCAAGTGCTAAAAAAACCTTTTGTTTGATTGTTTGAAGACAACAGTTTCTCTATAATTTGAGTAGAAAGTCGAGTAATAATGGGTGTTGACTGTAATTTTTGACAAAGACTTTCGGGTAAATCCGTTCCGTAGATTGTCTCAATGAGATTTAGACTTAGTAAAGTCATGCGTTTACTTCCTAGTTTTCCTAGATAAGATTCTAGTAGCAACCAATCAATTTCAGGATGTTTTTGTAATAAATGGGCGAGTTCACAAATTAAGGATAAATGTGACCAGTTATGTTTAGCTGCATGGGCGCACAGAAACAAAACTAGGATTTCTATTGTTAAAGTCTGGATTTTTTTATTTTCTAGATTTACCTCATCCAGTTTTGCCCAAATCATTTCGGATGTCGGAGAAAAAGAGAAATATTTAGGAAAAATTGACCAGTGTAAATCGATCGTCATATTTTTAGCTTCATTCCAATACATCAATCCATAATGTAGTTTCTGATAAGCTCTTATTTGAGAATCAGTTAAATCGCATTGAGATTGATAACCCTCTTTTAGTAGTAACTTATGAACATTAACAACCTTCGATTCGTGAATCAGCAGATCTAAATCTCCAAACTGGCGAGAAGATAGATCACCATAAGCAAGTTGAGCCAGAAGAGGCCCTTTAAAGGAAAGTACAGGGATATTTTGTCCCTCAAAAAGATTTAGTATTCTTAATAATTCTCCTGTCAAAGCCATATTTGTGCTGGTATTAGCAATGAAGTCCAAACGTAATTGATTCAACAATTCTGATGGAACTAAATCAGGGCAATTAGCTTTGAGTTGTCGATACAGTAAGGGCATCACATTATGTTGGTAAGCCAAGGAAATTAAATATGACCAGTCAATAGTCTGTTGTGCAAGCTGTTTTAATCGTTTCTTTTGAAGATCAGTTTTTTGCGGGTAGGTAGACCACAGTAGCAGTTCAACTTCAGATTGTTGAATTTGAGTGGGAATGTTAGTAATCATGAGTATATCAGCGATAATGTTGAGCTTGAGTAGCAAATAGGTGAGCGTAAGTACCTTCAAGTTTGAGTAATTCTTCGTGAGTACCTGTTTCAGTGATTTTGCCACCTTCGAGAACAAAGATACGATCTGCTAGTCTGACGGTAGAGAGACGATGGCTAATTAAAATGGCAGTACGGTTGTGGGCAAGTTGGCGAAATTTAGATAAAACTTCAGCTTCAGCTTCGGCATCGAGAGCACTAGTTGGTTCGTCGAGGATGATGATTGATGCTTGACGCAAAAAGGCTCTAGCGATCGCAATTTTTTGCCATTCTCCAATACTTAATTCTTCTCCTTCCTCAAATTCGTGACCTAGAATCGTATCATATCCATAAGGTAATTTCACAACTGCATTTTCGACTCCAGCTTGTCGAGCTGCTTGATAGATCATTTCCTCTTGTTGTAGTAACTTTAGCTCACCAAAGCCGATGTTTTCTCGAACAGTGACGTTGTAATGAACATAATCTTGGAAAACGACCGTAATTTGCTGTCTGAGCTCAGATATATTGAACTCTCGCAGGTCGATACCATCCCAAGTAATTTGTCCTTCAGTTGGGTCATAAAGTCGGCAAATCAGCTTAATCAGAGAAGTCTTGCCTGCACCATTTTCACCCACAATGGCAATAGTTTCTCCAGGTTCGATCGTCAAAGTAATGTCTTCTAATACAGGGCGAATACTATGGTGAGGATAATGAAATTTAACCCGATTAAACTCAATGCCAAACTTTAAAGGTTGAGGGATGGGGCGAGGAAATGGGGGATCAATGACTTTTGGTTCTAAGTTGAGAAATTGATAGAAATTGGATAGAAATAGACTATTTTCGTAGAGAATAGCCAAACTAGATAAAGACTCTCGCAACAAGCTTTGCCCCCTCTGAAATGCCTGGTAATACATCACTAAACTGCCCAAGCTAATCTTACCTTGCAATGTTTGATAGGCAATGAATCCAGTCGAACCAAAAACAGCTAAAGTTCCACTCCACTGGGTAATTACCTCCGCTAGAGAACGCTGATTAGCCAAGGCTATTTTGTCTTGACGGATAGCAGTACGTAGTTCGCTGAATTGTTCTTGAAAGCGTGAACCAAGATCAAACAGGCGTATTTCTTTGGCGTAAGTTTCGTGGGTTAGTAGCCAATTGAGATAATCAGCTCGTCTTTGTTGGGGTGTCCATTCCCTACATCGAACCCACAGGGGAATGACTGCGAAGACGACAACGCACTGCTTCAGTAAAAATTTTCAGAAAAGCTTCTTCGTATTCTTCGTCTGAATCATAGTGAATTTCCTGACTAGCATCAAGTTCCCAGTAGCACTGTCAATTAAATTTTTCTTGATTGACGGTTAAGCTATGGGCAGGAGGGAGCTTAAAAATATCTTCGTAAAAGGTAGAGGTTTTATCAATGCGTTCTAGGGTATCTACCAAAAAATCAGCGATTCTAGCTTCATTAATTCGTTTAGGGATTCGTTCCAGACAAAACAGAGCTTTAACTTCTGAAGCGAAGGCAAAAATTCGATTGGAATGGTAATAGATTAAGGGTTTACAACCCATATGATCTCTGGCACAAAAAAGTTGTTTTTGTTTGGAATCCCAAATAGCGAAGGCAAAATCACCGAGTAATTTCTGTGGACAAGCTTGCCCCCATTTTTGATAAGCATGAAGAACTAATTCACTATCAGTAATATCTGCAAAGGGGCGATGAGTCAAAGATAAAGCCTGAATTAGCTCTTCTCTATTATCTAAACGAACATCAGCAGTGATGACGCAGTTTCCATCCGCAGAAATAGAGGGCTGTTTTTCCCTTAGAGATTCTGGACTATTCCATAACAGCCGATGACCTAAACCGCAATATTCCTCACGCCAAATACCCCTACCATGAGGTCCTCGATGGTGTAGTGTGTCCGCCATTTGCTCTAGTTCATTGGAATTAATAGGTTCTTCATCCCAATGAACAATTCCGACAATTCCACTCATACTTTCATCTCCATTAGAGTATTTTCGATAACAGCAGATTGTACTGCGGTTCAAAGTTCAAAATTTCTTGGATAAGTAAGACGAAAACAAGGAACTGTTTGTACAATTTGGCTCAGGAAATTAAATTCTTGTGCTACTCGAATTCGATCGCTAATATCAAAGCGAAAGACTGATTCAAGTAAATGAAACATTGCTTCTCTTGAAGATAATCGCTGAATTGAAATAGTATCTAATGTTTCTTCTTCAGGAGAAGAAAGAACGTATATGCACCTAAGCAAAATATTCTGACAACAAAAAGCAATTCCCACATCGCTGGTATCGTATAAATGTGCTTTGTTTGTATAGTTAACCCCTCTATCTAACTTAGGTTTTTGTTCTGCAAATAAAAAATCGATCGATTCATCCCATAATCGTAATTGTGGAGGACTAGGCATTACGGAGAAAAAATCTTTCTTTTGCTCCACTAATAAAGAATCATCTGTAATAACTTCAAATCCTTTTTGTCCGAAGCTAGTTGCTAGAGTTGACTTTCCCAAACCGGATTTTCCCATAAAGGCAACTCCGAATGTATTGATGGCGACTGCACTAGCATGAAGAAAATATTTTCCTTTATAAGTCAAAACCAGGGGCATTACTTGATTGAACAATAAGTGTGTTATGGTTTCTTGAGAAATATTTGATCGAGGATAGCAGTCAATTTTTTTATTGTAAGGAGAAAAGTGAAAATCGGCTAATTGAGGAAATTTGAGAAGATATTTATTATCCTCCTTTCCCAAAGAAAACCATATTTTCCCATTTGGAAGCGTCCAATGATGTATCCATTGACCACAAAAACTCCCAACAAAAGATGAAAAAATAAGCTGAAAATTATAGTCACAATTATTGCAACTAATTATAGGGAGGCTAGGAAAAAAAATGTTACTTTCCAAGCTTATATCGAAGTATTTATATTGATACATCCTGATGTAACGATTAATTTAAAAAACTTGTAATTTGTCAAACATGGTAAACTCTCGACAGACTGCCAAAGAATTCTTTAAAGGCATATTATTCCACTCTACCCAAGCATGGGCAGTAAACTGATCTAACTCTCGTTTTACCCCAATTCGTAACTGACTCTGGATTCCTTGGAGATCTAACAAAAACCACAGTATCATAGAGCTATTGAGACAGTTAGCCCAAAGAAAATTACACCTAACTGCTATCTTTATGACTTTGCTGATTGCCTTTACTATCTGGCTATCTTCTGTTTTAAAAAGGTTTATCCTCGATAAAATTTTAAGAGTAATTAATCTTTTTAAAAGAGATTGAGTCTGTTTTATACCTTTGAATTGGAGAGAAAAAGAGACTAAAGGGAATAGAACTAACATTTGTATTAGTAAAGTCCATTCAGCTCAGGACATTTGTCTTAAGGTGTTTAATTTACGTTTGAATGACTTTAACCAATTCATGTGCTATTAGCTTTTCTATTAAATTATATAAATCTTGGTGCAGTTGTTCTGGTTCTACTTCATAAATTGTTAGTAATTGCTCATAAGCTTTTTCTACTGACTCGGTTTCATTGATGACTTCCCACATGGATGTACCGATATCATCTAAACCAAAATACTGTTCGCTATCTAAATTAAGCAAGACTGATTCATCTTCAAGTTGCTGAACTAAAACCGATTCAGAAATAGATATTTTCACACTTTTTATTCCTTTTGTAAGCTTCATTGGATTTACAATCTACTTGAGTCCAAAGTTAACATATTTCAATAATTATGTCGATTAGTAAATAAGTTGAGTGAATAACCAAATGATTCAGTTTAAGGTGGGTTTGTCTTAAATAATTACCAATCAATTATTGTTGAAGTTGTTTTTTTATTAATGCGATCGCATCCTCATAACAAATAGGGGGAGAGAAAAAATATCCTTGTCCAAACTGACAACCTAAATTTGACAAAATTTTTAATTGTCCGGGGGTTTCTATGCCTTCAGCAACTGTTGTCATTTGTAAACCCTTAGATAAATCGATTAAGGCACGACAAATAGTTTGATGCTTATTATTATCTTCTAGGTCATCAATAAAACATTTATCGATTTTAACCGTATCAAACTTAAATTGAGTGAGATAAGCTAAGTTGGCATAACCAGTGCCAAAATGATCAATTACTAAAGGTAAACCAAATTTGCGGCAAGATTCGACTAAAGAAGAAGCTATTTCCCCTTCAAATAAACTTCGTTCTAAAATTTCTAGTTTAATTTGCTGAGGTTTAACTTGAGAATTAGAAATTTTCTGTTGAAGAATTTCGAGAAAATTGGGATCAGAAATTTGTTTTTCAGCGATATTAATACTCAAAAAGATATCATAATCTGTCTCGGCTTTTATTTTTTCAATACTCATTAATGCTTGGTCTAATATCCATTCGCCAATAGGAATAATTAAGGAAGTTGATTCAGCCAAGGGAATAAAAACTGCTGGAGATATAAAGCCCCTAGAGACGAAAAACCAACGTAATCAAACTTCAAAACCACTAATTAAATTTGTTTTCAAATCGATAATTGGTTGAAAAAATAGCTTTAATTCTCCTTTCTTAAAACCATTCCTTAAATCACTTTCTAGTCTAATTAATTCGATCGCTTGAATGATTTTTGTTTGATATTTTTGAGTGGTTAATTCTTCGATAGAATAATCTTTTTCTATTTGGTTGGATCTTACCCTACCAGTTTCGGAGCGAAAATATTTCATAACCACCATTAAAAGTAATTTTAAAACAGGATCGGCATCATCAATACGATTACTAACTTGTTCGCTGGTGACAACTGTTAAGGTAACATCGGTTTTGGCATGGGCGGAAGCTGAGCGAGGACGACCATCAACTAAGGCTAATTCGCCAAACATCTCACCTGTTGTTAGGGTATTGAGTATGGTGTGTTCATCATCAATATATGTCGAAATTTCAATCAAACCTTCATTAATAATGTAGGCAACATCTCCCTCATCTCCTTCTCGAAAAAGACATTGTCCTGCTTGTAATTTATGATTAAGAAGTTCTTTTTCCCGATTATAATGACGAGCCATAATTATATTGTTGTTGAATATTTTTATTTCGATATTTTTCAAATGACCACTAGAAAAAGACTACAGTACCAAGGTAACTAACAATTAAATTATTGTTTGTGTGTGATATAAAACACAATTAGTTTTAAGTTAACCATCGGCGGTTAGAAACCCTCAATTCTCAATTGCTGTTATCTACTGTCTTTTAAACTACCTAAATATAAATTACCGACAATTGTAATAAATAAACCATAAGTGACTAATTGTAATAAATAAATATGATCTCGATATCCTAATCAAGTTTTGAATAATATTCCCGGAAATTGAGAATCTGGCAATATTTTACTCATATCCCAAATGGAAAATCCTAATAAACAGGATTGATGGGAGAAGCATAAATATTCGTAATGACTATTAATTTGACTAAGTATAGCGATCGCATAATCTAAATTTTTTAACCCACCAATCACTAAACCAGAGACAATTAATAATAAAAATATTCCCATAACTTGAAAAAATAAACGAATATTAATTTTAATTCCCCAATAAAATAGTCCCCATCCCATTATTACAGCTAAACTTAATCCTGCCATCGCACCTAGACAAGAACCAAAGAAATTATCTTGTACTTGAGCATTAATAAAAAAGACAGTTTCAAACCCTTCTCTTAATACTGCGATAAACACTAACAAGAATATACCAAAACTGCTGTTGCGATCGCTATCGAGAACCGTTTGAATGTTATTTTGCACCTCACTCTGAATAGATTTCGCTTGTTTACTCATCCAAATAAGCATCCAGCTGAGCATGGTAATGGCGATGATTACCAACAAAGTTTTAAATAGTTGCTTCAAAAATGGTGCATATAAATAGCTACTTGATTCAATAGTGGCTAGACCTTCCCATAAGAATAAACCGACCAATATACTGGCGACAATTCCGGTAATTACCCCCACATAAATCCAACTATAATATTCTTGTTTTTTGGCTTTCTGCAAACAAGTAAAAACGATACCCACAATTAAAGTAGCTTCAAATCCTTCCCTTAAAGTCACAATGAAAGTCGGTAATACAGTCGAAAGATCCATACTCATAGGCAATACTTTATGTGCTATTATTTGTTACAAAAGTTAATAGTAATCTCAAAAGAAGTTAATAGTCAGTTATGAACAATACTGTCCGTTTAGGAAAAACATCCATAGAAGTTGCACCATTGGGAATAGGTACATGGGCATGGGGAGATTCGATGTTTTGGAGTTATGGGCAAGATTACGATCGAAATGACGTAAAAAATGCCTTTATAACAGCGATGGAAGCAGGGATTACTTTATTTGATACAGCGGAAGTTTATGGCAATGGAGAATCAGAAAGATTAATTGGACAGTTTAAACAAGAAAATAGTCAAAACATTACTATTGCGACGAAATATGCACCTTTACCTTGGCGTTGGAATAAGCAATCCGTTAGTCAAGCTCTTACAGATAGTTTGAATAGGTTAAAAGTGGAATATATTCCTTTATATCAAGTCCATTGGCCATTTATGTTGATGAGTCAAGAAACTTTAATGAATGCCTTGGCTGATGAAGTAGAAAAAGGTAGAATAGGTGCGATCGGAGTTAGTAATTACTCTGCACAGGAAATGAAAAAAGCTTCAGAAATTTTATCCCCAAGAAATATTCCTCTAGCAGTTAATCAAGTTAAATATTCCTTGCTTACCAGAAAAATTGAGACAAAAGGAATTACTCATATGGCAAATAAATTAGGTATAACTCTACTTGCTTATAGCCCTTTAGCTCAAGGATTATTGACAGGAAAATATAGTCACAGCCAAAAACAAACTCCTGAAGGTGCGAGAAAATTGGATTTTCGTTTTAATGATAAAGGTTTAAATAAAATTGCTCCCGTGGTCAATTTGTTAAAGGATATCGCTGCAAAATATGACAAAACCCCTGCTCAGGTTGCTTTAAATTGGTTAATCTCTCAAAGCAATGTTATACCTATTCCCGGTGCTAAAAATGCTCGACAAGCTCAAGAAAATGCAGGTGCATTGGGTTGGCAATTAACCAATGGTGAGGTAGAGCAATTAGAACAAATTAGTCGTCCTTGGTTAAACAATTAACAATTATCCCTTGTGAGTAAATCATCATGATTTTGAGCATTGAAAAATAATTATCAAAAAAACCGATAACTCGAAAAATTCAGAAATTATTTATTCTGAACGTCTTTAGAATATAAAAATTCCGACAAACAACCAAATTTTATCTCAAGTAAAACAGAAGTTGATGACGGAACTATTACGCATTAGGGATAATTTAATTTCTTAATCAATTGAAATTATTTATTTCTGAGCGAATTATCGTAATTTTATGATTGAAAAGAATTAGAACCATATTAGTTGTACAACTCATTATGTGGTTACCACAATTCTTTTCAATTTGTTTATCGATTTTAAATTATTGAACAATAAACGATTAACTATGTTATTTTTCATTTTTGCTCCATTGACTTTGAAAATATTCTTGGTACAATCGACAACCGACGATCGCTTTATTACCCACTAAATGAATTAAACCCATACTGTTAAGCTTATAAGTCACAATTGGATCTAGCAAGATTGGTTCACTTGTATTGCAAACAGTTTGAAAGGCACTAGCCAAATCAGATTGTTCTTGTAAATTGACCCAATGATGCTGTAATTGGTGAGAATAAATTCCTGTGGTAGTAGTCGCATTTTTTAATAATTCTTCTAGATTCATCTTTCCTTCATAGAGATGATAAAGTGCTAGATGAACTAAAGCAGGATATCCTCCAACCATTGCCATCAATTGTTTAACTTCTTTACGTCGTATCAAATTTAATCGATATTTTTGAGCTAATTGCATAATTTGTTGTTCATTAAAACCTTCCAATTCAATGGGGAGTCCAACATTGAAAGGGGATTGCTCTAACTTAAGAGGAACATAAATTTCAGTAGAATGAACTATTACAAACCGCAGTTTTTGCCAAATCCGAACTCTTTTTGCCTCCTCATAACAAGAACGTAATAGAGGGAAAAAATCATTAGTTAATTGAGGATGTTCAAAAATTTGATTTACTTCATCCAAAGCGAATATAAGGGGAGTCTCAATTTTGTCTAAGATATATTCTTCAAAATAAATAGTCCAACTCATCTTGCTGCCAATATCTTCATCCCAATAATCATCCAAATTAGGTTTGAGTTTTAATTTATGAGCACAATTTACACAAAGCCACCTTAAAAAATGATTTATATCTTGTAAAACTGTTTGATCAGCCTTTTGTAAATCTAAGTTAATAGTTTGGTAGTCTGAGTTTTTTTCACAAACATCTAAAATTCTCAGTAACAAAGAGGTTTTTCCTCTTTCCTGAGGAGCTTTTATCCTTACTAAAGCACCAGGTTTGGCAAGTTCTTCTATAATCTGATTTTCTACGGAAGTTTGCGTCAGATAAAAAGGAGAATTTAAAGGAACTGCACCACAAGGATAATTCGGTGCAATATCAGCCGATAAATTTTCTGAAAATAATGTTGAAGAAGTTTCTCCTGATGTGTGGGCTTCTAAAATATATGATTGTAGTATGGCTCGACAGTTTTTTTTTGTAACTCGCCTCTGAGTGATGTTAGAGAGTCTTCGGCACAACTCTGGAGCGACAACATTGGCAAAATAACTGGTGCTATAGCCTTCTTGTTGAGCAATTTCTTGATAGGTTTGGTTATTCCAAATACCTCGTAGAACTAACAATTCAGTAGAATTGAGATAACGATTGTCATAGTCGAGCAGTTGGGGATTAAGAATGTCAATAATCTGCTCTAAACTCATATAAAATTAATAAATATATTATTATTAATTACTTTAATTAATAGAATTTTACTGTAAATTTAGTTAATAATAATTAGGTTTTTTTACTTAATATAACTTTATATCTTTCATGGGCAAGTTCTTCACGGCTAAATTTGTGTAAAAGATATTAAAAAAATATGAACTTTAGAGATTGAATTGTACTAACAGAATATTTTATCTTAGGCATATAAAATAAAACCGATAAATAAAATTTCCATTGCTTATGATAAAAATTCTATTCAACTGAAAAAATATAAATCGAATCAACAGAAGAAGTTTTATTAAATAAAATGAGGATGTAAGTCACACTTGCTAGCTAAAAAGTATTAGGGGTAGTGCATTACAGGAGAATAGTATTTATATTTTGTCAAGGTCGTTTTTCTATCTCTACCTGATTTAATCAGACTTTTTGTGTTTTGTGAAGTTTAACCCTGACTTTTTCCCATTGTGTTCTCTTAAGTTTCTCCACACAATATATTTTAGAGTAAAAAAAACATTGATCTTAAAACTAAAAGATTTGTCGACAATGGGAGCAAATCAAACTTACAGAACAAAAAACTAAGCTATGAATTAAGTAAATTAGAAGATGTTAATTAAACAGATGATTGAAAATACTAATATTTCAAGATTATCAGTACATTCGCTCTGCATAAATAACCTGCTCCCTCAAATTGCTCAAGGAAATCGAGATGCTTTTTGGCAATTATGGTTACTTTATGAAGACTATCTTCATTGTCGATGTCGAATGTGGATGGGAGGTAATCAAACAGATGCGGAAGAAGCTTTAAGTATAGCCAGACTCAAAGCTTGGGAAAAATTACCACAGTACGCAGCCAAAATGACTAATCCGAAAGCATGGCTTACTCGTATGACTCATAATCTCTGTGTGGATATTCATCGAAAACATCAAATAAGAGCAAAACATACAGAAAATATTGATACGATGGCGATCAAAAATAGAGAGGGTATTGAGGTGGATTCTCCTGAATCTGCTATTCTTCGCTACGAATTGAAAGTTTACATTCGTCATGGCATTAATTCTCTTCCTGCTACATTACGAGAGCCTTTAATTCTCCTGTACTACTACCAAATGTCTTATGCGGATATAGCCAGAAAATTAACTCTTTCTAAGAATAATGTTTATAAGAGGATTCAATTGGCACGAAATTATTTAAAAAAGTATTTAAATAAGTATTTTTCTGAAGATAATCATATTTTAAAACAGGATAATTACAGAAATTTAACGGGGAAAAAGTTGTCTGTGGAAACATCAAAATTAGCTAATTTTTCGATCGCAATTATCAAAAAATCTTCTCTAGAAACCATTAATTATCAGGTAACAGCATTATGTCTAGAAAAACTTTCAGTCGCATCATAACATTATCCGAATCTTCAGGTAAAGAAGTCGATATCAACTTATTTTTAAATCAAAAGCCAATGCGAGAACAACAAAAACTAAAAACATTAATCAAATATATAGAGGAACATCCTTCTGGATGGAAAAAACGCTTAGAATTAGCTGACTTGTTTTACGAAATGGGAAAATGGCAACAAGCAGTGGACGAATATCAACAAGTAATTCAACGACAACCTGAATTAATTTCAGTGCAATTAAAATTAGGTAAAATTTTACAATTGATGGATAGAAAAAAAGAGGCCATAGAAATATATCAAGATTCTTTATCATTAGTTTCTAATCTCAAATTTTCCTGTCCAACATTAGCAGATATTAATTCAAATTTAGCAACCCAATATCATATTAACGGTTTGATCGAAATCTGTCGTAATAATTTTCTCTTGGCAGTTGATGCATTTTCCTTAGCTACCAAATTAGAACCTGATAAACCTTCACATTGGTTAGCCTTAGGACAAGTTCAGCAGTTAAGAGGAAATAACATTGATGCCATTTCCGCATTTAACACGATTTTGTTCCATTCTCCTGAGGATATTATCGCTTTAATTAATATTTACGATTCTTTGATGAATTTAGGAAAAACTTATCGTCTATCGTCGTTAAATACGAAGAAAACAGATCAAAAGAAAAATATTACTTTAACTAATAATAAATGGTATCGTCAGGCAAAAACAGTTTTAGATCAAATCCTCACTTTAGCCCCCGACAATTACCAAGCTCTCAAACGACAAATAGAATATCGTTGCCAAATGAAACTTGTTTCGGGTATGGAAGGCAAGAAAACCAAACAATTACTTAATCATTTTTTAAAATTATTACCTAATTCAGGAGTTGGTTATCAATTACAAGCTTATTATTATAAGATGCAACAACAATCGTCCAAGTTATGATCCTTTGTTAGATTTATAGGTATTAGAATTACTCATGAATGTATCGATATAGTATCATTGAAAACAACGGTAATTTATTTTAATGATGAGAATTGTCAATGCAAACATTAAGTAATCTAACTCTTAAAAACCATTCTCCTTCATCTTTTCCTTTGAGGATTATTGCTATCGGTGATAGTTTAATTTATGGTTATGGAGATAAAGAAGCTTGTGGTTGGGTAGAAAGATTGCGTTTGAATTTGATGAATGGCAATGGTGATCATGTATTGTATAATTTGGGTATTAGAGGCGATCGCACTGAACAAGTTAAAAACCGTTTAAATGAAGAATTTAAGCATCGAGGAGAAATCAAAAAAAAATATCCTGACTTAATTATTTTGTCCGTTGGCGTTAACGACACAGCTCGTCTAGGACATCATCAAGGTAGAAATTTGACTCATTACGACGAATATAATCAACAAATAAATGATTGATTAAATCAAGCCCAACAGCTTGCACCAACTTTGTTTGTGGGCATGGTACCTGTAGACGAAAGTAAAATGCCCTTTTTTGACTGTTTATACTTTAATTTACGAGATCAATGTCATTATAAAGAAGCTGCAAAACAAGCTTGTCAACACCAAAAAATACCCTACTTAGATACCTTTGATTTATGGATGAGTCGAGGTGAAAATTGGCGAAAATCTCAAATGTCTGATGATGGTTTACACCCTAATGAGAAAGGATATGCAACCTTATTTCAAGAAGTAAGTAATTGGGCTTTACTACGTAAAATTATCGATAAATAAAGAAAAAATTAGGCACAATTAAAATAACTATGATAGTATCTGAAGTTAAGTTAAGTAAAAATAGGTAAAGAATATTAAACCAATTGTTGGGGAGACTATTCACTAAATGAAAAATCAAAGATTGTCTGCAGATAATTTACCCATAAACAACGATTATAATCGCCCCTTAAAAATGGGTGTAATTGGAGTAGGCAATATGGGGCAACACCATACCAGAGTCCTAAGTTTACTCAAAGACGTTGAATTGGTAGGAATTGCTGATGTTAATGTCGAGAGAGGATTAGATTTAGCTGGTAAATATAGAGTTCGCTTCTTTGAAAATTATCAGGAATTATTACCTCATGTCGAAGCTGTTTGTATCGCTGCCCCCACAAAACTTCATCATCAACTTGGTTTAGAATGTTTAAATGCAGGAGTCCACGTTTTAATCGAAAAACCTATTGCCGCTAGTATCGCTGAAGCAGAGTCATTAGTTAACGCGGCTGCTGTCGCTAACTGCATTTTACAAGTAGGACATATTGAAAGATTTAATCCCGCTTTTTTAGAATTGAGTAAAGTCTTAAAAACCGAAAATTTACTAGCATTGGAAGCTCATCGCATGAGCCCTTATTCCAATCGTGCGAATGATGTTTCTGTTGTTTTAGATTTAATGATTCATGATCTAGATTTACTTCTAGAGTTGGCAGATTCTCCCGTGATGAAAGTGAATGCCACTGGTAGTCGTGTTGCTGAATCTCAACATCTTGATTATGTAACGGCTACTCTCAATTTTGCTAATGGTATTGTCGCTACTGTTACCGCCAGTAAAGTTACTCATCGTAAAATTCGTGGTATTGTTGCCCATTGTAAAAACAGCCTAACTGAAGCAGATTTTCTCAATAATGAAATTTTAATTCATCGTCAAACCACTGCTGATTATACAACCGATTATGGTCAAATTTTTTACCGTCAAGATGGTTTAATTGAACAAGTTTATACCAGTAATATTGAACCTCTTCATGCAGAATTAGAACATTTTGTTAGTTGTGTCAGAGAGGGCAATCAACCTTCAGTAGGTGGAGAACAAGCTTTAAAAGCTTTACGTTTAGCTAGTTGTATTGAGAAGCTCGCTTTAGATGGTCAACTGTGGGAAGATGCTGCTATTGATTTAGCAAAACTGAATGGACATATTGCTAAGGTTTAAAATTGATTGATAGGCAAGATTGTTCTGATTTCCACCAGCAATTCCAAATTCGGAATGTAGCTAATAATACAGAAATAATGTTGTTCATATTCAAAGACTGGTTAAGAAACGAATGTAGGTTTAGAGATGAGTCAAACCAGACCGTTGGAAAACATGGCGTTAAGTTTTTCAGTATTGTTAGAATATCTTCACCAATGCATTGGTCAACTCCCAGATCCGAGAAAGGCGAGTAATGCGACTCGCTATAGCCTCAAGGATATGGTCTTAGGAGCATTTTCCCTATTTTTCATGCAGAGTGAATCCTTTTTGGAGTATCAGCGCCAACTTCACAGTCGCTGCGGTCAGGACAATGCTCAGACTTTGTTTGGCTTGGAGAAAGTACCCACTGTTCCTCAGATTCGCAACGTTTTGGATGGGGTTGATGCTACCCATCTGTGGTCGATATTTGTCTGGTGCTATCAAGCCTTGGAACAAAGAAAGTATCTCAAACGGTTTGAGCGATTGGGCAAAAACCTCTTAATTGCCCTTGATGGAATTCAATATTTCAACTCCGAGAAAATTGATTGTAACTGTTGCTCAACCCAAACTCACCCCTGTGGTAAAGTTACCTATTCTCATAAGGCTATCTTTCCTGTGATTGTTGCCCCAAAACAGGAGCAGGTGATTTCTTTACCCCCTGAATTTATCACCCCTCAAGATGGTCATCACAAGCAAGACTGTGAGCAAAATGCAGCCAAACGTTGGATTGAGACCTATGGTGGTTTATTTAAAGACCGAGATATCACTTTATTAGGAGATGACCTATTTTCTCACCAACCCATATGTGAGTTGAGTTTGACTCACCAATTCAACTTTCTCTTTGTCTGTCTGCCACAGTCTCATAACACTCTCTATGAATGGACGTTATTTTGAACTCTGGAATTATCGATATCTCAATCAGGTTCCTCTACGTGACCAACAACCAGCTCTCAAGGTCAATTGGTATGAGATGAAAGTGACTCGTGAGAAAGATGGAGAATACCTCTATCATAATGCCTTTATCACCAACCATCTGATTACACCTCAATCGATCCATTCTTTAGGGGAATCTGGACGCAGTCGTTGGAAAACTGAGAATGAAAACCATAATGTCCTCAAAACTCAAGGATATCATTTAGAACACAATTTTGGTCACGGACAAAAGCATTTAGCCAAGGTTTTGGTAAGCCTCAATCTATTGGCCTTCCTATTCCATACTATTCTTTCTCTAGTGGATGAGCGTTATCAAAAGATTCGAAAACAACGAGGCACTCGCAAAGGCTTTTTTCAGGACATTCTTACCTTGACGAAGTATCTACTATTTGAAAGTTGGCAGCATCTTTTGGAATTTATGCTCGCCGATTCAGCCCCCAATTTCTCTGTTAACTCTTCTTAATAATTTGAATTTGGAATTGCTGGATTTCCACTCTCACAATTGCACTTTTTCGCTCAAGCCCTTATTATATTAGGTTATATGATGCTGGGTACAGGACTTGAACCTGTGTAACCCAAATTATGAGTTTGGTGCCTAAACCACTCGGCCAACCCAGCAAGAATCAACTATTGTCACAGCTCCTCATCGTAACATATTTTTATGATTAAATCAATAAAATCTAGATTATAAATTTAAAATGGTTATGCATTTATAATGAATCAATGTGAGTTTTGTTTCTTAATTACGATAGAATGTAAAGCGATCGATTTATCAAATTTATTTTAATTATTCTCTTAAAAAAATATGAATTCTACTATATGGGTAAGTCTTTTGGTTCTATTAGGTAGCCTTGGTTTAGGATTGGGTACAGGGTATTTTACTTTTACCCTTGGTAGTGAGTCATTGAAAGGTGTGAAATCTCCAGCAGATAATCCCAGTCAAAAAATTACAGATAAGCAATTAGATTTATCAAAAAAACAAGAATTTAAATTGATAGAAGAAAAGACAATACTTGTGAATGTTTATGATGATATCCATGGGCAAAGAGAAATCAGTAAGAAGAAAAAAGATATTACCGATTTAAACAAGAAAAAATAAAATTCCAATTATATAGCAGAGAACGAATTGATGAGGACATTGATAATTGCTTAAATCATTGCTGTGTTCAGACTGTAATCTTTGTCCTTTGTTCGGGTGCGACTCTCCTATGATACCTGATGGCTGTGATTCACTATTAAAGAGGTTTTTAGAAAATTTGAGAATATACAATTAGCTGCAGTATTTGCTTAATTTTATGGATTAATAAATACCTTATGGAACAAAAATTTTATGACCTTTCTTCCAATATCAAAATCAGGTCGCACCCCTTTGTTCTTTGATCCTTGTACTTTGCTATCGCTACATAGACAAAAAATGCCGATGATATATTTAATGTTGGCAAATTGATTACTAGTGGAAAGCCGACAGTTTAAATTATAATATTTATCTCGGTGCAAAAATTAAATAAGTGGTCAATTTTAAAAGTCAATCATGAGTGAAAGCCAAAGGAGAATATTTGATTGTTATCGGAGAACTATCTCATGAGTTTCCATCAAATATTATTAAGAATTGGTGGAGTTTTACTTTTAATTGCCATCAATGCTTTTTTTGTAACCGCTGAATTTGCCATCGTCTCTGTCAGAAAATCTCGTATTGACCATTTAGTCATGAATGGAGACTTAGCAGCCCAAACAGTACAATCGCTACAAAACCGTTTGGACAGACTACTTTCTACCACTCAATTGGGTATCACCCTCTCTAGTCTAGCATTAGGTTGGATCGGAGAAGTGACGATCGCTATATTTTTACAAGATATAATTGCTAATTTACCACTATCAGAACACATTATTCAACGGTTAACTCACTCTGTTGCCATACCCATTGCCTTTTTCTGCCTAGTTTATTTGCAAATAGTCTTAGGAGAATTATGTCCTAAATCTTTAGCATTATTATATCCTGAACAACTAGCCCGAATTCTAGCACCTTCTGTGAGTGTTATTACCCGTATTTTTAAACCTTTTATTGATATTTTGAATAAATCTACCCAATGTTTATTAAAATTAGTAGGGGTTGAATACACAGGGCAAGGTTGGTATAAACAAGTCACTTCAGAAGAATTACAATTAATTATCAATACAGAAAAAAGTTCTTCTGGTTTGGAAGCCGAAGAAAGAGAATGGTTAAATAATGTCTTTGAATTTGGAGATGTCGAAGCATCAGAGGTAATGACTCCTCGGGTTAATATCAAAGCTTTAAATATATCAGCTACTTATAAAGATTTACTCGAAGAAGTTGCTAAAACCAGACATGCTCGTTTTCCTGTCATCGGAGAATCCTTAGATGATATTCATGGTGTAATTGATTTAAAAACTTGTGTTTCAGTTTTGGCTGATGATTCTGTCAATTTGAATACACCTTTAACAAAATTCATTAAGCCAATTCGTTTTTTTAATGAATCAATTTTATTAAGTGACTTATTAACTACTATGCAGAATTGTCGCCTCAAAATGGTAGTAATTGTTGATGAATATGGTGGTACATCAGGTTTAGTGACAAAACAAGATTTAATTAGTGAGATTTTGGGTAATGAAGTGGGTGAAGAAGGAGAGCATGAATCTTTGATTACAGTTATCGATGAACAAAATTTTCTGGTTGCAGCACAAATTGATTTAGATGAACTAAATGATTTATTAGATTTTAATTTACCTTTGATTGATGATTATCAAACTTTAGGAGGTTTCGTTGTTTATCACTGGCAAAAAATTCCTCAACTTCATGAAACTTTCTATTTTGATAATTTTCAGTTTAAAATTGTGGATATTGATGGCCCTAAAATCAATCAAATTAAAATTACGGTGGGTGGATTCAATTCAAATACTCCTCAGAATATTTGAATAACTTATTTTAACTTTTTCAATAAGTCTTAAATTATCTATAATTTTATTGTCAACCGTTCATTTTGAATTGTCCATTGTCATACTATGCCATTAATTAAAGTTCAAACATCTATTGAAAATCTCGATCGAAAAGACGTTAAAATTCTACTGACTAATTTATCGAGTAAATTAGCCAAACATTTAGGCAAACCAGAATCGTATGTTATGACCAGTTTTGAAGCTGATGTTTCCATGACTTTTGGAGGAACTTTTGAACCGACTTGTTATCTAGAAGTCAAAAGTGTTGGTACCATGAGTAGCAGTCAAACCAAAAATATGAGTCAAGATTTTTGTACTGTAATTAGTGATAGTTTAGGAATAGCTAAAAATCGTATTTATATTGAATTTGCTGATGCTCAGGGTTATCTTTGGGGTTGGAATGCTTCTACTTTTTAAAATTTGAGATTTATGATAATTGATCAGATTTAAATTATTCAGAATTTCAAAGAAAAAACCCCTCACTGCAATCAACTTGTGTGGGGTATATTAAAGATTCGTTAATCTATTTTTTATCTACGCCAAGATACAGTGGGTAAAATTTGCTGTGCATCAACTCTATCTTTGTATTTAGTCGCAAAATTGAGTAAAGAATCTAATAAAGAATCAGAGAGGTAATGAGGTTGTAAACCTAAGTCTAATAAATTAGTGTTTTTAGCATTAAAATAATGTTCCTCTAACTCTACCCGTGGATTTTCAATATTATCCACAGCTATTTTTAAACCGATAGTGTCACCAGCTTTTTGTACCATATGAGCCAAATCATTAATACTAAATAACTCAGTAAACTGATTAAATACTCTAAATTCTCCCTCATTTGCGGGATTTGTAATGGCTAATTCCATACAACGTACAGTATCACGAATATCTAAGAAAGCACGAGTTTGTCCACCTTTACCATAAACAGTTAAAGGATGCCCTGTAGCTGCTTGAATACAGAAGCGATTTAAAGCAGTACCAAATACACCATCATAATCTAGACGGTTGATTAATAACTCATCCATGCCAGTTTCTTCAGTTAAAACACCATAAACCACACCTTGGTTTAAATCAGTGGCAGGAATTCCCCAAATTTGACAAGCAAAGTGAATATTATGACTATCATGGACTTTGCTCAAGTGATAAAAACTACCTGGTTGTTTCGGATAAGGTAGAACATCTTTACGTCCATTATGTTCAATTTCAATATATCCTTCTTCAATATCAATATTAGGAGTACCATATTCACCCATAGTCCCTAATTTCACCAAATGAGAATCAGGAAATTCATCTCTAATAGCGTAGAGAATATTTAATGTTCCCACCACGTTATTGACTTGAGTAAAAACAGAGTGTTCTCTGTCAATCATAGAGTAAGGAGCGCTACGTTGTTCGCCAAAGTGAACGATGGATTCGGGTTCAAATTTACGAAAAGATTTAATTAAGAAGTCATAGTTAGTAATGTCACCGATAAAAAGTTCAATTTTTTTACCAGTCAATTCATACCAACGCTGAATACGTTTTTGAATAGGTGCAATTGGTGTTAAAGTGCCAACTCCTAATTTATCATCCCAGTGACGACGGGCTAAACTATCAAGAATAGCTACATCGTAACCTCTATTAGAGAGATGGAGTGCTGTTGCCCAACCACAATAACCGTCTCCGCCGATAACTAATACTTTCATTCTTGCTCTTTAATTTAATCTATCAATATGTAGGTTAATGTACCAATTATTGGCACATCTGTGATCATTGTAAAGTTATTTTTTTGATTAATCTAAAATTATACAGTATCATTTTTTGAGAATGTCGAGTTGATGGTACTGTCAATTAGCATAAATAGTGGAAGTCACTCGATTATTACTATTGCCTTCAACTGTGATATTTTTATTTTTTAAGTTACCTTTTGCACTTTTTCCTGTAACTTTCAAATCAGGTGCTAATTGTTGATAGTAAACATTACCATAGGCATTGATTTGTTGATTATTTAAATTCCAATTTAAACTATTAGCATATAGTTGGGCTTGATTTTCTGTGGTTTTACCATAAATTCCTCCTTCTAAATTGACTTGATTATTCGTCAAATTAAACTTACCTTGATTAGCGGTTATGGTTGTTCCTTGTTTTGGTTGTACTAATGTTATCGCTTGATTAGATTCCATTTCTCTTTCGATATAGAACCAAGTAATTTTAGTGGCGGCAGCTTGTAAAAGTGGTTGAAAAGATTGATATTCTATATTACCATTGACGATCGCTATATTAGTCTCTAAATCTATTTGTATTTGATCTGTTTTTAACCGATCAGTTACTATTTTATCTTCATAACGTACAATATCTAATCTTTCATTGCCGATAACTTTATTCTCTTCAATTTGCCAATACAAATGTTGAGTTTTTAACTGTAAAGATGGTTCACTTGTTGTCGCAATAATATCTTTTTCTAATTCTAAAACCTGACTTTTTGTATTATATTTTCCTTGCTGTGCTAATACTACCAATTTAGCATGACTAACTTTAATAGACTCTTCTCCAGTCATGGTCATAATATTTTCTTCTGGTAACCAAATAACTTCTTCTCCCCTTAATTCAGCTTCATTTCGAGGATCGACTACAATAATATTTTCTTCTAAATAAATCTGTTTTCCACCATTTTTTAGCTCACCTTTATCTGCACTAATTTGTAAAATTAATTTATCATTATCAAATAAATTAGCTGTCATTTTTTCTAGAATAGCTATTTTTTGATCTGGAGAGTAAGTAGTTTTTTCTGTTTTTAACCGCCATAATATTTCTCCTTCAGGATTAGATTGTTCTAAAGTAGAATTAGATAGAGTCAAACCGGGTTTTATTTCTCTTGTTAATTGAGAATCATTATTCTGGTCAACTGATTTATTTCCAGTCTGACAACTGACTAATAATAAACATAGAAAAAAAAGCTTAATTTTATTGTTTAATATCATAAGATTGAGCTACTTTTTAAAAGTAACATTGAATTATAAAAGCTCAATTATACTTTAGAATGGATTAATTCATCTTGCACTCAATCAGACAACCTCCGCCACTACGTGATCAACAAATAGAATTCCATTAAGATGATCCAATTCATGTTGAATAATACGAGCAATAAAGCCATTATATTCTTGCTTTTGCCAATGACCATCACGACTAAGATATTTAACTTCTACGTTTTGAAACCGATTGACTGTACCTCTTTTCTCTTTGACACTCAAACAACCTTCAACACCTGCTTCCATTTGTTTAGAATGATTAACAATCTTTTGAATAAAATAGGCAACCTAAATGCGTATTAGCTTAAATATAACATTTACGCTTTTGAGATATTTGGCTATCAGCTTTAGATAATTTTTGTAAATTGGGACTTTATTTTCATGCAAGTGCCTAAGTAATAACTAACAAGGATTATGAAAGGGTAGAAAACTATAAGGAATAAAAATGAGAATTAGCCAAACTACTTGCCACCAATTAAACTTAAATTGATGATTTTCCTCTAATAAATTATTAATTCTCTCTTCTAGACGATCGTCATTGAATGGACATTGTAACATTAAATTCAATGATTGTTTTTGTTTAACAGTTGCTGATGTAACAGTTACTAATGATTCGGCTATTAACAAAAAATCAACTTTTTCAGCTGCTTTTTTGTCGGCTCTTAGTTCTCTTAATAGTAATAAATTTTGCCAATTAGTTTCATTATTAGGAAATAAAAATGCGATCTTTTTTAAATAAAATAACCAGAAAAAAAAGAAAGGATCTTTATAGGTTTTATGGGCATTTTCGTGGGCAATTACAGCGTTTAAATGATCTTTTGATAGTAATTGTATTAATCCTTCACTGATGACTAATTGCGATCGCAAAAATCCCACTTGAGCAGCGTAAGGGAAAGAACTATTTAAAATTTTAACTTCTTGATTATCTATATTCGTAGAGGAATATTCTTTGATTAAAAGTAATGATTTACGTAAATTCAAAAAACTTTTAAAAAGAATAATAATTGCAAATATAACATAAAATAAAGCAGAATAATAGCTAAATTTACTAGCTTTTATACCCCACATTTCCCCTTGATAACCCATCAACGTAATAGTTAAACAAGTCATTAATAAAATCAAGGGAGGAAAAGCAAAGAAAAATAAGGATAATCCCCACTTTTTCTCCTGTTTGATTATCGTCAATTTACTGATTAATCGAACAGTATAAGCAATAGTTAAAACAATTATTAGTAGAACTAGGTGCATTTTATTCTTTTCCTTCTCTTTGTTGACGAATTTCAGATAAGCGATTGGCAATTGCTTCAATCTGTTCGATACTATGACTATCTAAATCTCCTGCAAAAGAAGCAACGACTTCGGGATTACTTATCGCCAAAAAATTATTTAACTGCTCATAGGATTTGATTGCTTGAGCTTGTTGACGAGAAACTAAGGGTTGCCAATAAAAAGCACGACCTCTTTTTTCATAGGTTAACCAACCTTTTTTCATTAACCGTTGTAAAACTGTCATTACAGAAGCATAAGCCAATTCTCTTTGAGAATCATTGAGAATCTGCTCATGAATATTTTTCGCTGTAGCACCATCAAAGTCCCAAATGATATTTAGTATTTCTTTTTCTAAAAATCCTAATGATAATTTTTCTGGTTGATACTTCGGTAAAAAAGACATAATATTGCGATAGTTGTGGTTAATATTTAAGAATTTACACGTTCACAGTATTCGTGGTGAAATCGATCGATTTAAGGATTTTACTTTTACAGTTAAATTGAGAATCTTGTTAATAATAGTTTGTTGTCGATTATTAAGCCTGTTCCATATTTTAGCTTACTCTGGAAACAGTCGATGGTAAAAACCTTGTGAAAATAAGCAACTAATTTCAACACAACCAGCAAGTAGGAAATGCTAAATATATCCAAGCCATAGTAGTAAAAGTTTTAGTCATTCTCAATTCTCATAACTCCTATCCTCACAATTCCACTTTTTCAGTAATTCTAAGTATAAGTAATATCTGAATTGAATGTTGCCAACGACCATCATTTTGCGTTAGAATGTCAAATGTTTGATGTTGGAGAGATGGCTGAGCGGTTGAAAGCGGCTTCCTGCTAAGAAGTTATGGGTTGTTAAGGCCTATCGAGGGTTCGAATCCCTCTCTCTCCGTATTATTTCATGATTTATCAAAATTGCTTTTGATGATTTGCACAAGAATGATCACAAAAGTTTTTTGTCCCTTTAATGAATCTTCATTATTGTAATTTTAAGAATATATTTTGCTTCGTTAACTACTTTTTCACTTCAAGAATTAATAAAAGTTCCAAGATTATTACCTGCAATAATAAAAATATTTCTACCTAACAGTTGTTACTTCATAGTTCTAAATTCTGCTATATCATTAATACTAGGGTGTAATGAATGAGATTCTGAATTGTTGAGTCTTGTGCCTAACATCACATTAAATCAGTAAATAACAGAAAAATTTATTGTCAATTATTAATTATTAATTATTAATTATTAATTATCTTTTATGTCCTCTTTACAACAAGCATTAAAAAAATACTTTGGTTATGATACTTTTCGTGATGGACAAGAAGAAATTATTGCTCACGCATTGGCAAATAAAGACTTATTGGTAATTATGCCCACTGGTGGCGGCAAGTCTCTTTGTTTTCAACTACCTGCTTTACTAAAAAAAGGTGTAACTATTGTGGTTTCTCCATTGATTTCCCTGATGCAAGATCAAGTTACCTCCTTGCAAGATAATGGTATTAATGCGACTTTTCTTAATAGTACCTTAGATTACAATGAAGTTCGTCGTCGTGAAGATGATATTTTAGCGGGTAAAATCAAGTTAGTTTATTTAGCACCAGAAAGATTAGTTAGCGATCGCTTTCGAGATTTTTTAGATAGAATTAATCAAACTATCTCCATTTCTGGTTTTGCCATTGATGAAGCCCATTGCATCTCAGAATGGGGGCATGATTTTCGCCAAGAATATCGACAGCTAAAACAGTTACGTTCACGTTTTCCCCATGTTTCTTTAATGGCATTAACCGCAACAGCCACCCCCAGAGTCCAACAGGATATGATACGTCAATTAAATCTGCGTAATCCGACTATTCGTCGCTTTAGTTTTAATCGTGCCAATCTTTATTATGAAGTACAATCTCGTCACAAACGTACTCACCCACAAATTTTAAACTTAATTAATCGTATATCTGGTTCAGGAATAATTTACTGTTTTGCTCGTAAAACTACTGAAGAATTAGCAGAAGGCTTGCAAAAAAATGGTATTTTGGCATTACCTTATCATGGTGGTTTAAGTGATAAAATTAGAGCGGAAAATCAAGATAAATTTATTCGTGATGATGTACAAATAATTGTTGCTACCCTCGCTTTTGGTATGGGTATTAATAAACCAGATGTACGTTTTGTAATTCATCATGATTTACCTAAAAATTTAGAAAGTTATTATCAAGAATCAGGAAGAGCAGGAAGAGATGGAGAATCGGCAAAATGTATTTTACTTTATAGCTCTAGTGATGAGGTTAAACTCAACTATTTTATTAAACAAAAAGAGAATTTAGCAGAACAAAAAATAGCTCGTGAACAATTAAAAAAAGTCTTAGCATATGCTGAAACAAATTATTGTCGTCGTATTGTTCAATTAGGTTATTTTGGCGAAAAATTTAAAGGTGATTGTGAAGGTTGTGACAACTGTTTAAATCCTCCTCAAAAGCAAGATTGGACGATCGAATCTCAAAAGTTTTTGTCCTGTGTTGCCCGTACTCAAGAAAGATTTGGTGCCAAACGAATTATTGATGTTTTAAGAGGTTCAAAAGGAAAAAAAATTTATGAATATGGTCATCATTTACTTACTACCTATGGTATAGGAAAAGATCATAGTGAAGAAGAATGGAAACATTTAGCTCGTTCTTTAGTTTTTCAAGGATTAGTGAATCAGACCAATGATGGTTACAACATTTTAAAATTAAACAAACAAAGTTGGCTAATTTTAAGACAGAAAAAAAAAGTAGAAATTGCCATATCTAATAATGATAATTTATCTCAAATAAAAAAAGAGAGTCCGAGACAATTACAAGCAGAATTGTTACTAGAAAGACTTAAACAATTAAGAAAAAAATTAGCTGATCGAGAAAATATTGCACCCTATGTTATTTTTGGTGATTCAACCTTAAAATTGATGGCACAAATGCAACCTCAAACTTTAAATATATTAGGTAAATTATCAGGAATTACAGAATATAAATTAAATAAATATGGTAACCATTTTGTGCAAGAAATACTCGCTTTTTCCCATGAACAAATAATGCCTTCCGCCTTACCCAGCAACACACAAATGAAAACATTGCAATTATATCAACAAGGTTTAACTCTGTCAGAGATTTCTCACAAAAGAGGATTTTCAATAAGTACCATAACAGAACATATTAGTGAGTTGATTGAACTAAATCAACCAATTGATATTAATAATTTTGTTGACCAAAAAATTCAGCAAGAAATTATTAAAGGAATTAATCAAATTGGAGATACATCTTTAAAAATAATTAAAGAACACTTACAAGATATGTATAATTACGATCAAATTAAATTGGTGAGAGCTTGGTATCGAAGACAAAAAAGAGAAAATTACACCTAAAATACCTTCAAGTGTAATTTATTGCTCCTGAATTTAAAGCGATCGATTCAGATAATATTATGATCAGTAGAGTTGATATTCAATCAATGATAGACGATCGCTTGACACTATTGATCTTCAGGAGGATATTTTTGAAGGTAAGCATCCATTTCCTCCAAAGAAACAAGTTGTTTAAGTCCTTCTTGACGAGAAAGCATAACAACTTGAGCCATTCTACCCATTTCACCATCTCCCAAATCAGATTGAGCCAATTCGTCTAAAAATTCGTGATAAACTTCATCCAAACGGCGATAAAATTTGAATCTTAAATCCTGAGATTTTAATTTTTGCATTATTGTTATTTTTACCTCCTGTCTTCTTGTATAACTACGAGAATTAATCTTAATAAACCTGAATTCGGGATCAGCCAAAAACCTGATATTTTCGTACCCAATTAACTATTAACTATTAGCTATTAGCTTTTCAAATTACAAATTATTAATTATTAATTATTTTAAAAAGGCATCTCATCCAAATTAACCCCTTCAATTGGCTCATTATCATCTTCGGTATCCAAAGCACCATCCGACTGATAATTATTCATATCCACCACATTATTATCAGAAGTCGAGCCAGTTGAACTTGAAAGAGGATAAATATGAGAAATAGTTATTTCAGCAACTTTTTCCTTATATCCTTGTCTTTCCTGCAAATCCATCTTCAAACGTCCCGTTAAAACAACTTGATCCCCTTCATGGTATTGTTGCTGAACATCCGTTGCTAAGTTACCCCATGCGACAGCTTTTAGAGTATTAGGAGGACTGTCAGGTGCAGTAGATTCAAACTCAACCATCATATCAGTGACGGCTAGTTGATTGTCTTGAATATATCTTAATTGAGGACTACGAACTATTTTAGCCAATAAAACACAACTATTCATGGTATTTCTTTATTTTTCTTACTCAATGACGAGCTAATGATAATTAATTAATTACTATTTTGCCATAATTATACAATTCATTTGTACTTATGGGGAGAAATTTATTGAACAAATGTGATTTAAAAACTCATTTTATTCAAAAAATGAATACCTAAGCAGACTCCAAATAATTGAAAATTCTGGTTGTGTAACATCAGATATTCACCATCAAGAAAAAAAATCCTCATCCTTTACCTTACGAATGTTAATTTTTTATTCTCGATCGCATCTCTAAATATAATTTAAACTTATTTCTTTTAAAAGTAAATATCACCTTACAAAAGCATTTTTATGGCTAACGGCTAGGTTATTATATACTTTTCCTATTTATAATTTATGTAGCGACTTGCTTGACAGCTTCAAAATTGATTCATCATTCATATGACAAATTTAAAAACAAAACTTCCGCCATCAAATCATCAATTTGCAGACATTGTCCACCGTCTAGAAGCTGGTGGTTCAATGTTACCAGATACTCCCGAAAATCTCATGCAGATTATCGGTATCTATAAAGCTTATGCGGTACCGATGGATTTTTATTGGCGTGACTTACTTTATATTGCCGAAAGAATTTTTCTCAAACCTCTGCCTTTTTTTAAATATTTTCTTCCTCAAAAATATCTTGATTTACCTAATCACTACGCAGGAGAAACCGCTGATTTAAGAATTTGGAGAGGAGAAGCTACTGCCCATCCAGAGTTACTTACCTTTATGGAAAAAGGAGAAACTAGCAACTTACCTAAATTAGCTCATCATTTGTTACACGATCGCATTAATATGGAGTTTGCTGAAGCTTGTATGCGAGCGATGTTATGGCATGGTAGAGATATGGGCATGGGAAAATTTGATGCTTATCTCGATACAGATGAATATAGAACCAATGCTGATCAAGCTATCAAAGCTTTCTTTAAGAAAAATCCCCTGATGATGGGTTTATATAAATTATTTCCCGACATGTTTGTAGAACAGGTAAGACAATTATCTTACTATTCTAACTTAGGCTTGTTCTGGGAGGTGATGGCACCTGTATTTTTTGAAATGTCTGATTTATATGATGAAGGCAAAATGACCACTGTCAAAGAAGCTATGGACTTTTTAGTTAATGGAATTTTTGCTATAGCGGGAAGACCAATTTACCACCATGTTTATGTTGATGAAGAATGTTATGAAATTATTCCCAAATCAAAGGGATTTACTTGGCTTTATGAAGCTGCCTTACCTTATGTAGAAGCTGTTTTTTATCGCACTTCTCCTTTCCGAGGGACAAAGTCTTATAATGCTCAAGCAAAACAAGTACCACAACAACAGCAAGATTTTCATTATGGTATTCTCTATGCTGATGTCTTTCCTGTGGGCAGTGCGGGTATTCCTCCGACTTTACTAATGAATGATATGTTACATTTTTTACCTCCTTATCTTTTGGAATATTATCAACAACATTGTCGGGGAGAAGATGACTAATTGGTTCAATTAGGAGTAACATTTCAGCGATCGATGTACAATGTGACTTCAGCCGTAATTCAAGCTCTGAGAACAGCTTTACTTTATCCGTTGGATGATGAAAATCCCAAACATTTACTCAAAAATCGTCAGTTTTTCGAGATGCAGATGGATAGATTTAAACGTCCTGAAGCAAGGCTAAATGATATTCAAAATAAAGATTATCGTTAGGTAATTAATAATTACTTTTTTCAGATTAGTTAACTAAGGGGTGTAAAACTTGCACCCTTTGATAAATAAAAAATTTAGATCTCAGGAAAGAATTTAAAATGGCTGATATTGTTGATATTGCTGTAAGCAACGATGACTTTAATACTTTAGTCGCCGCAGTACAAGCCGCTAATTTGGTTGATGTTTTAAAAAGTAAAGGGCCTTTTACTGTATTTGCACCGACAGATGAAGCGTTTGCGAAATTGCCGGAGGGAACAATTACAACCTTATTACAAAATATACCTCAATTAGCAAGAATTTTAACTTATCATGTAGTCTCAGGAAAGTTAATGAAAGCCGATTTAGAAAAGGTTGATTCTGTAATCTCCGTAGAAGGTTCACCGATTTCTATTGATTGCTCTGATGCTTTTGAAGTTAAAAATGCGACTGTTGTAGCTGCTGATATTGAAGCAGACAACGGAGTAATTCATGTTATTGATAATGTTATTTTGATGGGATAAATTGATTTTGTCCTAATCATCAGAATAAATGACTTGGTTAGGACAAAATTAAAAAGTCAAAAATATTATCAACTGTTCAGTTATTATCACCTATTCGTACTAATTTATTACTATGGTTTCCAATGCAGAAATAATCGCTTTATTGGCAGAGGGAAATTCAAAATTATTTAATTCATCTACTTTCACCCAACGAATTTCTGCACATTCTAATGGTTGAGGTATCCCCCTGACTATATGACAGAGATAGACGGATAATGTTACTTTAAATTCAGGATAAGAATGAGTGATATCTATTAAATGTCGATCGCATTCTATCATTATGTCTAACTCTTCAGTTATTTCTCTTTTAATACAATCTTGAGGTGTTTCTCCTGCTTCTATTTTTCCCCCCGGAAACTCCCACATATTTGCCATCACACCTTTAGGAAGTCTTTTATCGATTAAAATTTCTTTTTGTTGATTAACAATTACAGCAACACCGATTTTTTTGTGAGGTAAGTTAGTCATGGGTAAATAAATATAGCAGTATGTATTCAGATAAGGACAAGTTAATATCTTAAAGCTTTATGGAAATGTCCTTATTCCCAATTCAGCCTACTTAAGGTTACTTATGAGTTAATCCTAAATCGAAGGTGAGCATAGCCCACCTTCTCAAAAACATATTCTCTTGACTTATAACTCTCCAAAACCTCTTTTTTTCTTAGCTTTTTTCATTTTTTTCTTCTTACCACCTTGATTACGGAAGCCAGGGCGATTACCACCTAACATACCTCCCATACCTCCCATACCAGGCATTCCCCCCATACCAGGCATTCCGGGCATACCACCGCCCATACTCATTTGTTGCATCATCGATCGCATTCTAGTAAAATCACTAACTAAACGAGAAATATCTTTTTCCTGATACCCTGAACCCTTTGCCACACGACGACGGCGACTAGGAGACTGTGCTAATAACTTCGGATTGCCTCTTTCTTCCTTCGTCATCGAATTAATCATCGATTCAGTACGTTTGAGTTGAGCTTCTCCCTGCTCCAATTGTCCAGCACCAAGCTTATTCATCCCCGGAATTAACTTCATAACCCCAGCGAAAGAACCCATATTTTTCAACAGACGCATTTGCTTGATAAAATCATTGAAGTCAAATTCAGCCTTCATCATTTTATTTTGCATTTTTTCCACATCGGCAATATCTAACTCTTCTTGAGCCTTCTCTACCAAAGTGACAACATCCCCCATATTCAAGATCCGAGATGCCATTCTTTCAGGATAAAATGGGTCTAACGCTTCTACCTTTTCTCCTACCCCAATAAATTTAATTGGTTGTCCAGAAATAGTTCTAATGGATAATGCCGCACCACCAGGACTATCCCCATCCATTTTGGTTAAAACTGCTCCTGTAATACCAATTTTTTCATGGAAGCTACGGGTTAAATTAGCCGCCTCTTGACCTATCATGGAGTCAACCACCAATAAAGTATCGTCAGGTTTGACAGTATCTTTTATTTGAGCTAATTCATCCATCATGCTCTCGTCGATTTGTAAACGCCCAGCAGTATCAACAATGACTGTATCGATACCATCTTTAACTGCTTGTGCAATTCCTTGACGAGCTATTTCTACGGGATTAGCATCTGTACCTAATTGAAAAACAGGAACTGAAATTTGATTTCCTAAAGTAACTAATTGATCAATCGCAGCAGGGCGATAAACATCTGTTGCTACCATCAAACAACTACGTTTTTGTTTTTGTAAAAATAAAGCCAATTTAGCGGTGGCAGTAGTTTTACCAGCACCTTGTAAACCCGCCATTAAAATAACTGTAGGAGATTTTTCAGCTTGAGCAATGGGTACATTACTTTCTCCCATTACTTTAACTAATTCATCATAGACAATTTTGATGAATTGCTGTTGAGGATTAACTCCTGAAATCACCTCAGCACCAAGAGCTTGTTTTTCTATTTCTGCGACAAAACTTTTGACAACATCAAAGTTAACATCTGCTTCTAATAAAGCTTTTCTTACTTCTTTTACTGCTTCTTTAACATTAGACTCTGAAATTTTTCCTTGACCACGCAGTTTTTTCCATGTATCTTCTAAACGATCCGCTAGAGCATCAAACATAATTAATTTAGACTATCAAATAAATATTCCTATATCTTCAAATTATTATTACAGGTTTTAGAACTGGGAAAAAATGAATCGGGAATTTTAAAAAGCGATCGTCATCATACATCAGATTTTCCGTACAAAATAAAGAAATATTAAAAAAATAGCTAGGAAAATAAATAGTTAAATTAGACTGATGGTAGAAAAGTAGTTTGAAAAGTATTGATATTGATACCCCTAGCCCCTCAATAAAAGGGATTATAGAATAATCAGTCCTCCTTAATGAGGTTATTTAATAGGAGGCTCCGTAACTTTTTTAACAATTTTTTCAAGGAATATTAAGTAGAAATAAGTAGGAACAAAGCATTTAGAAAAGATCATGAGTAAGGATAGCAATTATCAAATATTAATTATTGGTGGTGGTGCCGCAGGAATAACAGTCGCATCACAACTCAAAAAGAAAAATTCTCGCTTGAAAATAGCAATTATTGAACCTTCAGATAAGCATTATTATCAACCAGGATGGACATTAGTTGGAGGAGGAGTTTTTGAGCTTGAAGAGACAGTTAAAAATGAGCAAAAAGTTATTCCTCAAGGAGTTGGCTGGATTAAAGATTCTGCTACCAATATTAATCCTGAAGAAAATGAAGTGACCACTCAAAATGGTACTGTATACGGCTATGAATATTTAGTGGTTTGTCCCGGTATAACTATCGATTGGGACAAAATTAAAGGCTTAAAAGAATCTTTAGGCAAAAAAAAAATGAGGTCACAAGTAATTACACCAAAGATACCGCCTCGTATACATGGGAAACCATCAAGAATTTTAAGGGTGGTACAGCTATTTTTACCTTTCCCGCAGGAGCAATTAAATGCCCTGGTGCTCCCCAAAAAATTATGTATTTGGCAGAAGAAGCTTTTACAAAACAAGGAGTGAGAGACAAAACCAAAATTATCTATGGAAATGCCACAGGGGCAATGTTTGGTGTACCCGCTTATAATCTACCTTTAGAAAAAGTTGTTGAGCGTAAAAATATTGAGGTGAAGTATGCCCATAACTTAATTGAGATTAAGGCTGATAGCAAAGAGGCTGTTTTTGCTATTGGTGAGGGAGAAACCATCACTATTAAATATGATATGATTCATGTTTCACCTCCCATGACGACCTATGACTTTATCAAAACTAGTCCTCTTGCAAATGGTCAAGGTTGGGTTGATGTAGATAAATATACCTGTCAACATACAAAATATTCTAATGTCTTTGGTTTAGGAGACTCTTCCAATTTGCCAACCTCCAAAACAGCCGCAGCAGTAAGGAAAGAAGCACCTGTTGTTATCGAGAATATTCTGGCTTTGATGAATAAAAAAATCCTGAGCACAAATATAATGGCTACGCCTGTTGTCCTTTAATTACAGGATATGGAAAAACTATTATGGCTGAATTTGATTATACCAAGCAACCGTTACCAAGCTTTCCTTTAGATCCAACTCAAGAAAGACAGAGCATGTGGTTGGTGAAAAAATATGCCTTACCTTGGGTTTATTGGAATAGAATGCTCAAGGGCAAATCATTTGAACCTGATAGTTGGCGTTTTTTGTTACCAGAAAATAATGGTAATACTTAAAATGCGATCGCATAGATAGATATATAGCCATATAAAAGTTAATCAAATTTTATTTCTCCCTAGATAAATTTTTAATTGAGGGAGAATTTTTTTGTGTTTTAAAATTTGATAGTTTTCTCAATAAATTGATCAATAGGAAAGTTATAAGTTATAGCAAAGAACGGGTTGATTAGGACATTAATGATTTCTAAAAGTATTGTGATGTCGAGATTTTAACTTTATCTTTTGCCCCTTATCCTTTGCTATATAAAGATATTGCGTGAAAAGCAAGTAGCAAGTGAAAATTATTGATAGCTGATAGCCAAACATTCTAAATGTATTGATATAAGACTTTATCTATTGAAATAGAATGCAAATTCTAAATTTAACATTAATTTGCCTTGCTTTTTTTGAAAAGATTAGTTATAATTGATAACTGTGAGCAATTCACTTAAGGGGGTGTGGCGGAATGGTAGACGCGACGGACTTAAGTAAATTTGAGCCTTATAGAGGAAACTTTATGAGTGGATGTTCTCAAATTCAGGGAAACCTAAACCAGTGTAACTGATAAGGCAATCCTGAGCCAAGCCGAGAAATCGGAAGGTGCAGAGACTCGACGGGAACGACCCTAACGGATAATGCTGAGGGTAAAGAGAGAGTCCAATTCTCAAAACTCAATTGAGCAGCAACGAAAGTTGTGAGAGGATGAAAATCCGTTGGCCTTAATCGGCCGTGAGAGTTCAAGTCTCTCCACCCCCATAAAAATTAATCGATTCATAACCTTGCCGATTTGGCGAGGTTATCTTTTTTATGGTTATTGTACCGCTAACAAGTCTCTAAACCCAACGACTTTACCAATAATAGCGATCGCAGGAGCTTGAAAACCAGTTTCTATTACCTGCTCAATAATAGTTTCTAAAGTACCATACAATTCTGCTTGATTAGGAGTTGTTCCCCATCTAATTAAAGCGATGGGAGTTTCTTTTGTTAATTGGGCTTTTAGCATTTGAGAAACAATGTATTCAAGATTGTGAATACCCATATAAATGACGATCGTCTCAGAGCCATGTGCGATCGCATTCCAGTTAACATCAGGACGATATTTTCCCGCCGATTCATGACCTGTAACAAAGGTCACAGAAGAACTAAAACCTCGATGAGTCACGGGAATATTGGCATAGGCAGGGGCGGCAATACCTGAGGTAATACCAGGGACTATTTCCACCGAAACACCTGCTGTAACTAAATCTAACATCTCTTCTCCTCCTCTTCCAAATACAAAAGGATCACCTCCTTTCAAACGTACGACGATCGCATTATCTTGAGCCTTATCAATTAATAACTTTGTGGTTTCTGATTGCATTAAAGAATGACGACCTCGTCTTTTACCCGCATCTATTTTTTCCGCTGAAGGATTAATCATATTTAAAATGGCAGGACTAACCAAAGCATCATAAACAACGACATCGGCTAATTCTAAAATCCCTTTACCTTTGATAGTTAATAATCCTGGATCTCCAGGCCCTGCACCAACAAGATAAACTTTACCAACGAATTGAGACTGCTTCATTCTTTACTTATTTTATTGAAGAGAAAATTTTACTATTTACTATTTACTATTTACTATTTACTATTTACTATTTACTATTTACTATTTACTATTTA
>JAALKG010000002.1:35996-46009 GCA_011088145.1 Cyanobacteria bacterium MH1_Bin12
TATTTACTATTTACTATTTACTATTTACTATTTACTATTTACTATTTACTATTTATAATATAGCTTTTTTGTCAAGTTATTTTCGTAATTATTCATACATTTACTAAGAAATATATTCATAATTGACAATTGACAATGGACAATTGACAATTGAATTAATATTTAGCCAAAAACCTAAACTCACCTTCCCACAACTACAAAATATATTTATCCTAAGCTTAGGTTATTGATCTATTTTCTATTAAACAACTATTAAAAATACTTATTAATGTCTGTAAATTGGGAAACCGTTCGTGATTACGAAGATATTTTATATTTCAAATATAATGGTATCGCTAAAATTGTCATTAATCGACCTCATAAACGTAATGCTTTTCGTCCTCAAACCGTGTTTGAATTATATGATGCTTTTTGTGATGCCAGAGAAGATCAAAATATTGGTGTCATTTTATTAACAGGGGCAGGGCCTCACACTGATGGGAAATACGCTTTTTGTTCTGGAGGAGACCAAAGTGTACGAGGCAAAGGGGGATATGTTGGCAATGATGGTGTACCTCGTCTAAATGTTCTCGATTTACAAAAGTTAATTCGTAGCATCCCCAAAGTTGTCATTGCTTTAGTTGCGGGTTATGCCATCGGTGGTGGGCATGTTTTGCATTTAATTTGTGATTTGACGATCGCTGCTGATAATGCTATTTTTGGTCAAACTGGGCCTAAAGTCGGTAGTTTTGATGGTGGTTTTGGTGCGGGTTATCTTGCTCGTGTCGTAGGACAAAAAAAAGCTCGTGAAATCTGGTTTTTATGCCGTCAATATGATGCTCAAAAAGCTTTGGATATGGGCTTAGTAAATACTGTCGTTCCTGTTGAACAATTAGAATCTGAAGGAGTTCAATGGGCAGAGGAAATATTAGAAAAAAGTCCCATAGCGATTCGTTGTTTGAAATCTGCTTTTAATGCTGATTGTGATGGACAAGCCGGATTACAAGAATTGGCGGGTAATGCAACTTTGCTTTACTATTTAACCGAAGAAGGGGCAGAAGGAAAACAAGCGTTTTTGGAAAAGCGATCGCCTAATTTTCGAGATTACCCTTGGCTTCCTTAAATAATGGATAATATGAGATCTGCTCAAAAAATCAAAAATGCTTGGTTGTGTTAAGCTTTAGGTCTTAAGCTATAAGCTTTTTAGTTAGCAGTTCATTAGTATTGTTTCTTGCTTTTTAAGGTAAATTTTAGCTGTTAAGCATTATTTAGTAACTGTTTCACGTTTATTCAGCAGACCATAATTAAATATCAACTATCAACTATCAACGGTAAAAGTATGGATACTAGTCAATTAGATTCTATTTTAGGCTTGGTTGCCTTAATTATTTTGGGTGCAGGATTATTCATGTTATTTAGTGGAGTTAAAGATATACAATGAATAACGTCAATTAAATTGAGGACGATCGATGCCTGAAATTGGGGGCTTTTCATCGTTCATTATGCTTTATTTTCTTCTTCATGAATTTTGGGATTGTATCCTTAATTTTTGTCAGATCTGAATTTACCATCGCGATCTTATCGAAGTCAAAATTGTAGCTAAAGTTTTAGATACTATGAATTTTTTGAAGTTGGATTAATTTTAGAACTTTGGCTATGACAATCAATTTTTTATTGAATCATTTAATCAACAGAAAAATTATCTACAATCACACTCAAAAAAACGAATAAATTGTGGAAATTAGAAATTTATACTTAGTTATAACGAAGATTTTACTCAACATAAAACATTTCTTGACCCATTATTTTAAATAAAATAAATAATATTATTATAAATTGCAAATAATTTTTTCGGTTACGCAGAATAATATAATAAGAGCAATTATGAAGAAACCATTTCTTCATAATCAAGATTGTCTTTTTGATTTGTTACAACATCATTTTCAGTTTCCAGACTAGCTGAAGGAGTTGCACAGCCCAAGGTGAAAGATTTTTCTAAAATTGCTATTTCTGGAGATGTTTCCCAATCATTATTAAACGCAGAGCAAGCAAATTGACATGATTTCCAATGGGCTTTTACCAATACATTTAATTGAGAACACACCCCCCCTCTTCTTCCTTCTGGATTATAAAATCTACAGTAACGACAAGCAGAAGCGGGATAATTGTTAGCTTTCATTTTTTTAAATGTGGTAACTTATATAACTTTATTATGTGGTTTTATTATTACTCATCGGGGATCAAGTATATTTTCGTGAAAAACCAATGATAGTTACTAAATGAGTCGTTTTTATTTACTTTTTGAATTTAGATTATTTTAATTATTACTTAACAAAACTAAACAATGAAAAGAACTTTAGTTAAGAAGCATGAAACAAACACTATTAAAATAATAAATGTATAAAAAATACTCAGGAAAAATACTTATGCTAAATCAATTAATTTTTTTTGAATCGTAAGATTTAATTGATTTATAGCTATGTAATTACTCTGATAATTACATTAATTTCACTTTATAATAACAAGAATCAAAATCAATATAACTTAATATATTCTCAGTTTTGACTTTGAAACTTGATAAACAGATAATGATAAGATCGAAAACAAATGATCTGCTATCAGCCTTTTCTGATGTCCATTGATAAAAATATCACAATGTTGAATTTTTTAAAACCTTTTTACCCAATTTTTTTTGCTGTTGTTAATAATAGTCCTGAATATGTTCATAATCAGACAATCAAAACATTACAAAATATAGAAAAAAAAAGAGATAGCATTGGCAGTAAATGGTTGATTAGACAAATGGAAGAGACCTTTTGTTCCTACGATTCAGCCTTATCTCAATCTCTATGGAATTTAAAATTTACCAATCCTTTAGGTTTAGCACCCGGATTTGATAAAAATGCTCAGGGGGCAGGAATCTGGTCTAGTTTTGGTTTTGGTTTTGCCGAATTAGGTGCGGTGACTCTTCATCCTCAACAAGGTAATCCTTTACCAAGAATGTTTCGCTTACCTGAAGACAAGGCGATTTTGAATCGTATGGGTGCAAACAATGATGGAGCAAAGAATATTGCATCCAGGTTAGAACAAATATGGTTCAGACAAAAAAGAGCGATTCCCATCGGTATTAATCTATGTAAATCAAAAATTACTGACTTGAGTGATGCCGCAGATGACTATGTTAATAGTTTTAAATACTTACGTGGTTGGGCAGATTATTTTGTAGTGAATGTCAGTTCTCCTAATACACCGGGATTGCGATCGCTTCAAGCAGGAAATCAGCTAAAACCAATTCTAGAAGCTTTAACCAAAGAAAATCAGGGAGAAAAACCAATTTTGATCAAAATTGCCCCTGATTTGGAATGGCAAGAAATAAGTTCTATTTTGCAGATCTCTGGAGACTATAATTTATCAGGAGTGATCGCCACTAATACGACTATTACCAGAGAAGGACTGAAAACTAAAATATTACCAGCTACCCGAAAACCAATCACTGAAGAGAATGGCGGAATTAGTGGTTTACCTTTAAGACAACGTTCAACGGAAATTATTCGCTTTATTTACCAAGAAACGAAGGGTCAATTACCAATTATTGGAGTAGGGGGAATTTCGGATACGGAATCTGCTTGGGAAAAAATTATTGCAGGAGCGACTTTGTTACAATTTTATAGCGGTTGGATTTATGAAGGCCCTTGGGTAGTACCAGAAATTTTACAAGGTTTAAAGCGTAAATTAGAGGAAAATGGTTTGAATCATATTGAACAAGCGATCGGTATGGAGCATAATTGATTAATTACCTGAATAAACTATACAGAAAATGAATATAGACTTTATTAATGTTGATCTTGAAATTGAAGGACATGATAGCTTTGAACCATTAGTCAATGCCTTTGGAGATAATGTCGTCAATCTTTATTGCGGTGAAGCCCATTCTCATCAACTGGCAACTTTTGAGATTGAAGGTGCATTAGTAGGAGATCCTGATTCGCTAATTTCATATTTTTGTATGTTGATTGAGGCTTTTGATAAAAAGGAAAAGGCCTTATGGAACAAAGCCTTTCGTAAAGTGTTTAATATTGGTTATGGAAGTGGACTTGAACCTAGAAGTTATGAATCTAATTTAAGAGCCGAGACGATCGCACAAGTGGCCAAAATTGGAGCATCAATTCAAATTACCATTTATCCACCATATCCAAAGAATCAAAATGATTTACAAGTCTAAATATTATTTTTTTATGAACCCATCTTCCGCATAATTAACGATAAAATCTTATAGGTTTATTCTGCCTTATTTAATTTTCTCTTTCAAGACTTTCAATCGCTTCCTTTGATTCTTTAAGACCTGCTCCAGTTAATTGACGATAGAGTTTGATCGCTTCAATTTTTTGTTGATTATTTAGAAGTTGACGTAATTCACTTAACTGTTTGACATCTAATTCCATTGCAACGTTATTTCCAAAATCTTTTACAAGATCTACTTTTGGGGATTTACTTTGACGACCAACTATATAACCGACAAACAAGGCTAAACATATCAGAGCAATAATTATTCCAGAACTCATATTAATTATTGTGATTAAATGATTTCATCTCAAAATATCGGGAATAAGTCTAGATGAATTTCATCAACTATTGACTTATTTGATTAAGATAATTGCCACTAATATAGCGTTTTTAACTTTTATATTTATCAACTGAAATATAAGTAAATTTATGATGGCGGTATATACGAAGGAATTGGTTGCTACCAACACTTAATAGTTTTTGTAATAAAACTTTACAATGGTGACATAAGCAAACAAAGAAAAAAAAATTATGTATACCACTTACAGCAACGAAGGAACATTAAACAATTACGCAGTTGAACCAGAAGTTTATTATGCAGTTGAACCTTCACCTGAACAACAACGCACTTATCTAAAACAAGGAGCTTGTGCATTATTACTAGTAAGTTCATTGATTATGACTAGTTTTATTATTAGCTAAAAATACAGAATTATAAGTAAATAAAGATAAAGCTTCCTTATGTCCAAGGAGGTTTATTTTTTTGTGAAATATTCTCTTTACGATAAAACATTGTGAGGTGTCTGAAATGATTATGAGTAATGGGAAAAGGTCGAATACAGAGAAAGGGGAAGGGTGCGACCTTGTTTTAATGTTTAAACAAAAGCCATGAACCCTTACCAAAGGTATTTCCATTAGGCTATTTGAGAATATTCATCCCTGTAAGATAATCCTAGGGCGTGTCATCAATTAGAACTTAAAACAAGATAAGATATATTGCTAGATAATTTTTAGACATAAACAAACTGTGGTAAGAAGATGCATCGTTATGCTTTAAGAGATGACCAATGGGAGCGAATTAAAGATATGCTTCCGGGTCGAGTTGGTACTGTGGGAGTTACAGCAAAAGATAATCGATTATTTGTCGAAGCAATCTTGTATCGATATCGCGCTGGTATCCCTTGGAGAGATTTACCAGAAAGATTTGGAGATTTTAGAGTTATTCATACTCGTTTTTGTCGTTGGAATCGAAAAGGTGTTTGGCAAAAAGTTTTTTCCCTTTTGGCAGATGATGCTGATGAAAGGGTGTTTGATTGTTGTGTGTCTTTCAGAAAGGGCCTCATCCAAATCATATCACACTTGTTTTTTCGTTAAGTTGACAATACCGATGAATATGACTTTCAAAATGATTATTTATTTTATCGTTTCTATATCAATGAAGAACAGTACATTGTTTTGATGAAAAAGAACATCGCATCTATCATAATTGCATTAGGCTTTCTAGTCACAAATAATTTTCAAAGATAAATTTAGTTTAGTTTTCAAATGCTACAAATTTTACATGTTATACCTAGACTATCTAATGCTGGACCAACTCGTACCTTACTTTTTGTCACTCAATATTTAGCCCAGATTAACCCGTCCATCGTCCATAGTATCATTAGTTTAGATAAAAATATTCACCCTTTTGTCACTTTAAGAGTGAAAAGAGCAGGTGTAAATATTATTAAGCCAAAAGATTTAGAAGCAACAAAAAAAGAAATATATAAAGCAGATATAGTTCAAATTCATTTTTGGAATAACCCTTTAATGTACGAATTTTTACTCTCAGATTTACCACCGATGCGTTTACTATTCTGGTTTAAGATTTTGGGTTATCATGCACCTCAAGTTATCACTGAAGATTTAGTTAATTGTAGTGATTATTGTTTAGTTTCTTCACCCGCCAGTCTTGATCTTCCCTGCTTTCAAAATGTTAATAATCAAGATAATAAAGTTAGTTTTGCTCTTTCTCCAGCAGATTTAAGTCGTTTAAAAAATATTCGTTCTCAAAATCATGAGGGTTTTAATGTGGGATATATCGGCACAGCTAATTTTACGAAAATCCATCCTCAATTTATCCAGATGAGTTGTAATGTCGATCGTAATAATCTGAAATTTATTGTTTGTGGTGGTAACGATCGAGACTTAAAACAAGTAGCAGATGAACAAGGAGTTAGCGATCGTTTTGAATTTCATGGCTATGTTGACAAAATCTGTGAAGTCTTAGAAACCATCGATGTTTTTGGTTATCCCCTTTCTCCTGATAACTATGCTACTTCTGAACAAGCATTACAGGAAGCTATGTACGCACAGATTCCTCCTGTGGTTTTTAATTATGGCGGCATGAATAGTTTAGTTAAACATCAAGAAACTGGTTTACTGGTTAATAGTGAAAGTGAATACACTCAAGCGATCGAATTTTTATACGATAATCCAGAACTCAGATTAAAACTGGGTAAGCAAGCTCAAGAATATGCCCAAGAACACTTCCAACCTCATAAAACGGCTCAAACGATGGTAGATGTCTATGAGAGACTAATGAGTCAACCAAAAAATATTTATCAAGGCTTAAGTGATAATATCGATCAACCATGTGAAGGGTTTGCTTCATCTTTAGGAGAAAAAGGAGAACCTTTTTGGCAGAGTCTCCAAGGTAAAAATTTAGACATTGCTCATCAAAAGATCGCCCAAGCTTCTAATGTTGCTACTTTTGCTGAAGGAGGAATTTTTCAATATCGCAATAGTTATCCCACTGATCCATATTTACGATTATGGACAGGTTTAATTCTTCAACACCAAGGAAGGGTTGAACAAGCTCAAAAAGAATTCCAAAATGCGATCGATTTAGGTCTTGATAACAGTTTAATTAATTAAATACTGGAATATTAATATCAAAAGTATTTTTCAAGTAATCTAACATTGGTAAAACTTTATTTTCTGATGACGTTTGTGCTTGAATTTGCTGAAAATATGACCAATCAAATTGAGGTGTAGATTCAATAATTTGAACTGCATCCATTACCAAAATATTAATCATTGTCTTAATGTAGTAACGACTAAAGCCATTACTAATAACTATTGATTGTTTTACGACATTACGAGCATCTTTTGAATTGGTTTTAAAGCTTTGACTCTTGTCGCTTCAGGAATTATAATTTCTGGAGTTTTATTTTTCAAAGCTAAATATACTTTTTCTAAAGTATTTAATCTCATATAAGGACATTCATTACAAGCACAATTACTTTTAGGAGGTGCTGGGATAAAAGTCTTTTCAGGATTATTTTTTTCCATCTGATGGATAATACCGGGTTCTGTGGCAATGATAAATTCAGTTTTGCTGCTTTGTTGACTATATTTTAATAAGGCTGTGGTCGAACCAATATAGTCAGCATGACGTAATACTGATGTTTCGCATTCTGGATGAGCTAAAATTTGGGCTTGTGGATGTTGAATTTTAAGTTGGACAATTTTCTTCTCAGAAAATGTTTCATGAACAATACAACTACCATCCCATAAAACCATGTCTCTACCCGTTTGTTCTATGACATAACGCCCTAGATTTTTATCAGGAGCAAAAATAATTGGTTGATTCTCAGGGATTTGATTAACTATACTTACTGCGTTAGAACTTGTACAAATAATGTCGCTAAGTGCTTTTATTTCTGCTGTACAGTTGATATAAGAGATGACTATATGATCGGGATATTGAGCTTTAAATGCTCTAAATTTGTCGGGAGGACAACTATCGGCTAGGGAACAACCTGCTTCCAAATCTGGTAATAAAACTAATTTATTCGGATTGAGAATTTTTGCTGTTTCCGCCATAAAATGTACCCCTGCGAATAAAATCACATCGGCAGTGGTTGAAGCGGCTTGTTGAGAAAGTCCTAGAGAATCACCTATATAGTCCGCAATATCCTGAATGTCATTTTCTTGATAGTAATGGGCTAAGATGACCGCATTTAATTCTTTTTTAAGCTCCTCGATCGCACTGAATAAATCTTCAGGCAGATCGTTTCGTTGGGGTGGTTTTGAAGAAATATTGGCAGTAAACACAATTAACAGTTATTCTATACAAATATAGTTAGATTTTCTTTTCTAAGTTAATTATAGTATATTTTACCAAAAATAAAATTATCACCTTGTGTCGCACATAAAATAGAGTTGTCATATGTTTGAGGAACAACACCACTAATCAATCTTCTTCAGGAAAACGTGTGATATCATCATCTCCTAAATATTCACCATTTTGAATTTCAATCATCACCAAGGGAATAACTCCAGGGTTTTCCACACGATGACGTGTATTCATTGGCACATAAGTTGATTGCTTGGGTAGTAACAATTTTTCTTCTCCATTAAATGTTACCTTTGCTGTACCAGCTACGACTACCCAATGTTCACTACGATGATAGTGCATTTGAGTACTAATATGATGAGCTGGTTTGAGAACTATTCTGCTGATACGATAGTTTTTGCCTTCTTCTAAAACCGTTACTGTACCCCAAGGGGGAGTTCTCGTATATTCCAATTCACATGAATCTAATGATACTATATCTAGTTTTTCGTCCATGATAATTTTGGTTGTCTCAAATAATAATTCACTTACTATTTATGATAATGGTGAACAAGATCTTTTCACTCGAAATTACGGCTAAAATTTTCAATTCTCAATTCTGCAATGACCTTCACCAACATGACCTAAATGTTGAAGATTATCGGTCAAGGGATCGAATTTTTCAGGTGGTAATTCTTTTTTAAGAGTGTTTATATCTGCATCTAACTGATTATTTCTAGCAATTTTTGCCAGAGGTGTAAATCCTAATGCTCCTATGTTTAACTCATCATCAGGAGACATTTGTGCATTACCAAAAAGATGATCAAAATGAAAAGTTGTTTCTAATTCTGCTGGTCGATTTGGTAACAGAATACCTTTTCTTTCATCCCCGACAAATTCACCACAAAGGTAATTTAATTGAGGTGAAAATTTAAGTACAAATTTAACCCTTTGCTCCTCTTTAACCGCTACACCATCAAGGATAATACTGGCATTGTTTTGGGAGTCATTTACTAAACTCCATGCGATCGCATTATAGTTTCCTGTGGGGGCAATAACTTCTATTACGTTGACTGGCGGAGCATTCTCATCACCTTGTGCTAAATCAACAGTGGTAGGTTGATTAACCAAGTCGATCGATTTTGTCGCTTGTAATTGTTCTTGATTTTCTACATTAAGAGGAGGGTTGGTTTGATAAGCAGTAACTTCATTTAAAGTAACATAAGCATGATTAAAATCTATTTGCCAACCGTCTTTGCTGAGGAAACCTTGACGGATAAAGTCTTCTCCATTGGCGACTAAAGAAAGTTCATTTGTGCCTTGATTGTTAGATGAAACTTCTTCTATTTCTGCTTGAGATTGATTATCTAATGTACAACCAGAGATAATCACTATCAGAATAGTTGTTTGCAGTGCAACAACAATATTTTTAATCATGTAGACGAATTATTAACAGCTCATTTGTTGTCTTCTCAGGTATTATGACACAGATAAAATGTGAGTTGTGAGTGATATTTTTTTCTCAATCAAATATGTACAATATTTTTACTTCATAAATATTCTATTTTAAATATCGGTTCATAATTGAGATAGAGATATTAGGGCGTGTCATCAATTAGAACTTAAAACAAGATAGAATATACCCCTAAGT
>JAALKG010000113.1 GCA_011088145.1 Cyanobacteria bacterium MH1_Bin12
TGCTATTATTTCACTGAGTATTTTTACTCATATCCAAACTGGGATGCACCCAAAAAATCTTAATTCCTAATGCTAATATTTTTACGAATTCAGTGCAAGTAAGAACAGACTTTACCAGAAGAAGAACTGATTTGGCTGTGGGAGTAGATTACAACACTCCTTTATCAACAACATAAGAATTACTATCAAACATAATTATTAATGTCAATGGTGTTTTGGCACAGCCACAATCAGAAAATGTGATCTTTTTTCGGTGAAAAGAAGAAATAATACTAAAAAACTACTAGCTAAAAAGCTTAGAGATTATAGCTTAAGGCTTAAAAGTCAACATAACCAGCTATTTTTAACTTTTTCAGCAAGCCTTACTTAAAGCTTCATTTCTAATACGACAAGAATCACATACTCCACAAGGATTTTCTCCTCCTTGGTAACATGACCAAGTTTGGTGGATTGGCACATTTAAACTAATTGCTTTTTTGATTATTTCGACTTTCGACAAATTAACTAAGGGTGCAACTAATTGGGGTGCATGACCTTCTATTCCTGCTTTCGAGGACAAATTGGCTAGTTGTTGAAATGCTTGTAAATATTCGGGGCGACAATCTGGATATCCAGAATAATCTACAGCGTTGATACCTAGATAAATTGCTTGTGCTTGTTTGGCTTCGGCTAAAGAAAGTGCGATCGCAATAAAGACAGTATTTCTTCCTGGTACATAGGTTGAGGGAATAATCCCTTCTTCCACACCATCTTTAGGAATGGCTAAATTTTTATCGGTTAAAGATGAACCACCCCATAATGAAAGATTCACTTCAATTACATGATGCTCTTTAATACCTAATTGCGGTGCTAATTTTTTGGCAACATCTAATTCTTTAGCATGTTTTTGTCCGTAACTAAAAGATAGAGCGATGGTATCATATCCTTGGGCTAAAGCGATCGCTGCACTTGTTGCTGAATCCAAACCACCAGAAAATAAGACGATCGCTTTTTTGTTTGACATAATTAATCTTTAAAATTTACTATTTGACTTAAAAATTGGTTAATTGCTAAAAGGGAATTGCAAATAATAAATATACTATTTCAAATTTCTAAGATTGATCAATGTTAATGATAGAGATTCAGATCTGAATATGTTACTAAATATGGGTTACAGAATCATTTTTACCTTTTCAAAGCGATGACCTTATTCAGTCTTTTCCGACGAGGTATTAACAAAGACAGAAAAAACTCTAACCATCGAATAATTTATTGATCATTATTTTCATGCTAATGATTTAGCCTAAAAGTTGAGTGAGATCACAAAAGTTTTCTATTTTTTCTAGAGATTTTTTGGATAAACTAAGCGATCGAAAAAAATTAATAAAGCTTTCTATTAAATAGGAAAAACCCGTTAATAATTCGACGGGTTTTTAACAATATTTTAAGACGGGACTGACGGGACTCGAACCCGCGACGCCCTGCGTGACAGGCAGGTACTCTAACCAGCTGAGCTACAGTCCCATTTGGTTGACTTTTACTATGCTAACGAAGGAATTATAAAAAGTCAAGGAAAATTGGCAAAAAAATTTGTCAATAATTTTTAAAAAGAAAAATGAACAAATCTTGACTTATGAGATTTAAACAACTACGTCTTTGTGGCAGTAAACAGTTAAAATAAGCCTTTAGTCCTATATTTTGATATATTATATAACCATATGAGTCGTGCTAACAAAGTCGTTTTAGCTTATTCTGGAGGTGTAGATACCTCTGTTTGTATTCCTTATTTAAAAATTGAATGGGGGGTAAAAGAAGTTATTACCCTCGCAGCAGATTTAGGGCAAGGAGAAGAGTTAGGCCCGATTCAAGCCAAAGCTTTAAAATGTGGTGCAGTAGAATCTTTGGTTGAAGATGCTACCGAAGAATTTGTTACTGATTATGCTTTTCCTGCCATTAAAGCCAATGCTTTATATGAAAATAGATATCCTTTATCTACTGCTTTAGCTCGTCCTTTAATCACTAAATTGTTAGTTCGGGCGGCGGAAAAATATGGTGCTGATGCCGTTGCTCATGGTTGTACTGGTAAAGGAAATGACCAAGTTCGTTTTGATTTAGGTATCACTGCCCAAAATCCTGAAATCAAAATTTTAGCCCCTGCTAGAGAATGGGGTATGAGTCGTGAAGAAGCTATTTCTTACGGTGAAAAATACGGTATTGAAGCACCTGTAAAAAAATCATCTCCTTTTAGTATCGATCGCAATCTGTTAGGACGTAGTATAGAAGCAGGACCTTTAGAAGATCCAATGACAGAACCTCCTGAGGAAATCTACGCTTTAACAAAGTCCATATTAGATGCACCCAATGAACCTCAATATGTAGACATTTCTTTTGAAAAAGGCACTCCTGTCGCAGTTGATGGAGAAGGTTTATCTCCTGTTGCCCTCATTACAAAAATGAATGAAATTGCTGGTAATCACGGTGTCGGTAGAATCGACATGATTGAAAACAGAGTAGTGGGTATTAAATCTAGAGAAATTTATGAAGTTCCCGGTTTGCTGGTATTAATCAAAGCCCATCAAGATTTAGAAAGCCTCACTTTAACTGGCGATGTAACTCACTATAAACGTGGTCATATTGACGAGATGTACAGTCGCTTAATCTATGAAGGTTTATGGTTTAATCCTCTGAAAAATGCTTTGGATGCTTTTATTAATGAAACTCAAGAGCGTGTTACTGGTACTATCAGAGTTAAATTCCTCAAAGGTAATGCTACTATCGTCGGTAGAAAATCACCATATTCTCTCTACAGTGAAGATTTATCCACTTATGGCGTGGATGATAAATTTGATCATAAAGCTGCTGAAGGATTTATCTATGTTTGGGGATTGTCCACCAGAGTTTGGGCAGAAAAAACTAGATCTTAATTGATTGAGAGTTGAGAGTTGAGAATTATAAACTAGTATAGCTTTTAGATTTATTCTGAAAATGCTAACTAGTTTTTCTCAAGCCTGAGAGCATATTTATAGAGTTAAAAGTTAAAAGTTAAGAGTTTTTAGCTGATAGCCAATTTGAAATTAAGTCTATTTTATATTAAATACGAACAATCATTTAATTGTTATCATCATTTCAATTAAGTTGAGTCATTAATATTTATCGGAAAAATTTGAGTATCTTTCCCCAGCTTGAATTGCAAGGCTGTTTCAAAGTCGAAAACAAAGATTAGCTAAGAACTTTGACTGACAATAGATTGCTTAATTTTTAAGCGATTTATTTCAACTATTAGAAAAAAATAGCTGTATTTACTGTCATTTATTGATGCGAAGAAATACAAATTTTGAGAATGAAACAGCCCTGCCCTTGAATTGCCATTCAAGGCTAACTAAATCCGTTTAATAAATTAAACTAAGATTTTAAACTCAAAATTGTCTCATCGTTATTTTAAATAACTATAATTGCTAATTGTTAACTGCTTATTAGCCTCTTTTACGAAATTATGCCTCATGTTTGGTCTATTACTAGTTTAATAACACAAAAACTACAGAATATAATTAGTAATTTAGATTATATTGATAACAATTATATAGAACTCAAAATAGAATTAAATAAAGATCCTCGAAATATTATTTATCAAACTCCTTACTGTTTAATTCATAGTCAAAAAAGTAAGATAAATTCTTTATTATTAGCTAAGGAAATTTCTACAAAATTCAATCAAATAAATCCCAATAGAGATTTGTTAGCAAGAATTTCTGGTCAAGGTTGGTTAGAGTTTATAGTGAGCGATCGTCTAATTTCCCAGTACTTAAATGATTTAGCCAAACATTCCATTATAATCGCCGAAAAAAATATCCAAATTAAAAAAGATCGACCTCTACAATTTATCGATTATTATCTTCATGCTCGTTGTTGCTCTGTGTTAACTTCTGCTCATCAACAACAAATAATTACTATTAATAAACTTGATTTTTTTATTAATAAATGGCAAATTATTCGACCAGAAAATAACTTTTATCAACTATTTGATACTGATAATTATGCAGAAAAAGAAATTATCAAACAAATATTTTTAATAACAGAAAAAATTAATTCTCATCAAATTTATCTTGACAAAATATTAACTGTATTACAAGAACTTTTTTTTAAGTTAGAAAGTCAAAGTCCTATTTGGGGTGAAACTTTAAAGACAAACAGGGAATTATCCCAAGCAAGACTGGGTTTAATCGCCCTGATTTTACATTACTATCAGAATATATCTTACATTCAACATCAACAAATATTACCGATACAAATATAATGACAAACCCATTTCTAAATCTAGAATATGAACCTGCGATCGAAAATTTAGGAGAAGATTATTATAGTGAAGTACCCCCAGCAGAATTTCCCGAACATATACTCAGATACAAAAATCAAGACGTATTAGACCTCATTCGTATAGACAAAGAATCCCTTAACGAGAGTGATTGGGTAGAAGCATTTGGTAAATTTGAGGGAATCCGCCCCTTTCTCGCTTTAAAATATCACGGTTATCAGTTCGGTACTTACAATCCTCAATTAGGAGACGGCAGAGGATTTATTTATGGGCAAGTCAGAGGCAAAAACAATAAATTATACGACTTTGGTACCAAAGGTTCAGGTAGAACACCTTACTCTAGACAAGCAGATGGCAGACTAACTCTCAAAGGAGGAGTCAGAGAAATTATCGCCGCCGAAACTCTCCACCGCATGAAAGTTAACACCTCCCGTTGTTTTTCTTTGGTTGAAACAGGAGAAGCCTTATGGCGAGGAGATGAACCGTCCCCCACTCGTAGTTCTGTGATGGTACGTTTCAGTGAATCTCATATTCGCTTTGGCACATTTGAAAGATTATATTATTTTGAACGTCCTGACTTAATTAAAAATTTATTAGACCATGTTATTTATTACTACTATCCTCATCTAATTTCAGTGGAAAATCCTTATCGTCAATTCTATGGTGATTTAGTAGAAAGAGTTGCGTTGTTAGTCGCACAGTGGATGTCAGCGGGTTTTTGTCATGGAGTTCTCAATACCGACAATATGTCTATCACAGGTGAAAGTTTTGATTATGGACCTTATGCTTTTCTTAATACTTATGAACCAAATTTTACTGCGGCATATTTTGATTATGGTGGTAGATATAGCTATGGGAATCAACCTGCGATCTGTCGGTGGAATCTGGAGTTGTTGCAAAAACCCCTTAATTTAGTTATTCCTGAAGACGATTTACAACTAGAATTAGCGAAGTTCAATGATTTTTATGAAAAACATTATCAAAGCTTGATGTTACGCAAATTAGGGTTAAAAGAATTATACTCTGAGCAAGGATTTGAGTTGATAGCCCAAACGATTAGTTTGTTGAAAGATAGTCAGTATAGTTATCATCAATTTTTTACTGATTTAACTAATCAATTTAATGATGGTTGGCAAAAAGACGATCGCACAATTTTAGAAAATAGCGACCTTAATTCTTCTTATAAACAAACATGGCAAAGGCTTTATCATCAGGCATTAAAACAAATGTCATCGGAAAACTTTCAAGAAGTAAAAAATACTTTAAACCAATATAATCCTCAAATAGTACCAATACGTTCTGTTATCGAACCAATTTGGGAACCAATAACCATAGAAGACAATTGGCAACCTTTTTATGACTTATTAGAGCAGATAACAAGTTAAAATGGTAAGTTGAACCTAAGTTTGGAACGAGAAAATCAATTAATCTTCCAAGCTGTTTTTCCGAATGCAGACTAAGAATGCTTGAGGAAAAAAAACTTAACTTTTACTGTAAAGACAATTAGACTTTAGTCAGACTTTTTTGATAATTTTAACAACTAGTCAGTTTAACTAAAAAAGCTATACCGACTAACCTTAACACCTGTTTTAGCTAAAAATTTACCATGCTCAAACTGGAAGATTCCTTATTATTTACCTTAAAAAAAATAAATCTACAATGATGATAACCAAAAGAATATTATCTTGGCTTAGTATTGCAATTTTTAGTTGGGCGATCGCAGGTTGTAGCAACGATACGATTGAGACTGTTCAAGCCTTTGACGATACATCTAAAGCTCCTATTCCCCATGTCGAAAAAATTTCAGAAGTATCACCACCACGATTGATTACTCAACTCAACAAAAATTTTGCTCAAACCAAACCTCAAGTAAAAATTATTAGCCCTACTCCTGACCAAATTGTTAAAACTCAAAACGTTAAGGTTAAATTAGAAGTTCAAGGGTTAAAAACTTTTAAAAATGAAGAATTAAAAATGGGGCCACATTTACACTTTTTTGTAGATGATCAACCCTATCAAGCAATTTATAACACCGATAAACCAATTATTCTCTCCGATTTAACTCCCGGTACTCATACTCTCAGAGTTTTTGCTTCTCGCCCTTGGCATGAAAGTTTTAAAAATAGAGGTGCTTATGCCAAAACGACTTTTCATGTCTTTACTGTCACCGAAGAAAATAATCCTTCACCAACTCAACCACTACTAACTTATAGTCGTCCTCAAGGAAGTTATGGTGCTCAACCAATTATGTTAGATTTTTATTTAACAGATGCACCTTTACATGTTGTTGCCCAAGAAAGTCCTGATGATGATATCGCTGATTGGCGTATTCGAGTTACTGTTAATGGGGAATCTTTCTTGTTAGACCAATGGCGACCTCTTTATCTACAAGGTTTTGATGAGGGACAAAATTGGGTTAAGTTAGAATTTATTGATGAAAATGGGACTCTGATTAAAAATGTATTTAATAGTACGGTAAGAGCTATTACTTACGATCCTCAATTAAAAGATACTCTGACAAAATTAGTAACGGGGGATATAAGCCTAGAAAAAGCACAAGCTGTGACGATCGCAAATTATCAAATTAAAGAACAAACCGTCACCAAAAAAATACCTGAATCAACACCTCAAATCGAATTAATAGCTCCTATTGAGTCAATACCTGCAACTGAATCAACACCTCCCATTGAATTAACCTCTCCAACTGAATCTATGCCTTCACTTGAAGAAGAAAAAGTAGAAGTTGAGATAGAAAAGGAAGAAACTCTCATCGAAGAAGTTATTCCTGAGGAAAATATTAGCGAAGATAATCTGTTGGAAGAAGTACCTGCGGATATTAATGAGAATGTAGTTAAACAGGAGGATTTAGAAATCGAAAATCAAATAGATGAACCTATAACCCAAGTAGAAGAGGATCTCGAAATAGAAACTTCTTCTCCTAATAGTGAGGAAAAATCTATACCTGATGAACAATTGTTGAATAGTTGATGTATAAATGCAAAATTAAGAATCAAAAAATCTTGATTTTGCTATCTTTTACCAAGTTTTTTCTGTTCTATTATTTTTACCAGCAGTCCGTCAAGTTTGAAAGGATAGATTATGGTAGCGGGGAAAAGGGAGAACAGGAGCTCGCACAGAAACTGTTTTGTTAGAGTTTTGAATATGACTGCTTATCCCTCAAAACAAAATTTATGCTCTATTAGTTTGATCTTGAGATAATTTTGGTTATTATTTTTATGTAGATAAAATCAATTGTGATTTTAATTTATTGCAATAATATAGCAAAATAATTAATACGAAGAAGGAAATTATCAAAAAAGATATTGTAAGCATTTTTACTTATTTATAATTCCGATATTTTATTAATTATTCAAGTACATATACTCATTCATAGACGAAATAGAATTTATATAGAAGATAAATAGATTTTTTTGTTCAATAATTATTTAATTAAATATTTCATAAATCAATGTAAATAAATTCCCTAAACTGAGATAATAAAGTAAGAACTTAAACAACTAAATGATGTCAAAAGTTATCATTATCGTTAATGCCCAAGTAGAAAGCGGTAAAATTAGTGCTAATGCCCCGGTTGCAGAGAGGATGGCTTTAGCATTAAGTACCAGTATTATTAGTTCTCATCACTCTCATGAAATTGAAATTATCAGTGGTGCAGACTTGTGGACAAAATCAAGTCACTTATTTGAGTCTTCCAATGATGTTATATATTGTCCATTAACGATTAAGTTACCTGATTGGTTCAGTTTTCCTGCTCAAAATATTTACAATGCTTGTCGAGATTTAGAAAACAGAAGAAAATGGGTTAGACAACGTTTTGGTTATCAAACTAGTCAGGACAATATGTCTCTGGGTGATTTATGGTTACCAGTAATTTTAACTAATGAACAGTTAATTTATGCTTCAATTATCAGCGAAGGTATGATGCCCAATCATTATCAACAACCTTATGATTTATCTTCAGATTTTTATCTAAAACTCAAAAATTTAGCTGGTGAGTTATTAGATTCTATTGAAGCGATTCCCTCGGTATATTTGTTACAGTTTAAATTAATCGGTCATGATATTATTTTCGATCGCTTATGGCCTTTTCCTGCAACTCCTGCTGTAGCTTCGATTAATGTTCAAGAACCCGATTTATATGCTTGTCATTGGCGATGCCTATCTAATCAGCCTATAACGCAACCAAACATAAAGTCTTTATCTGTTAACTTTCCTTCTCAAAAATAAAGTTTGTTAATGCTCTTTTTCATGATTTATTAACAAATAAGGGAATTAGTTCACTATGTTTACCCAGATGACTTTTTAACGTTCTGTATTTTAAAAAAATTATATAGTAATTCGAGCATCATTGATTACCTTGTCAAATTGTTATAACTGGAGTTCTGAACGCCAAATTTCAAATTTTACCCTTTGTTTTTGCTTCAATTTTTCACAAAAACTTAAGATATTAATCGTTTAGGTAGTCCCCCAGATGTAAGGATAAAAAGATAAAATCTCAAAGAAAGCTTTA
>JAALKG010000114.1 GCA_011088145.1 Cyanobacteria bacterium MH1_Bin12
GTGATTCATCCCATGGGCATAGCCGTGGGTCTTCTCAAGGAACACAGATAAAAGCATCATAACTGCAATCCCAGTTTGTATACCACCTAAACCAATCATTTTTAAACCTGAAGTTATCGCGGAAGCTGAATTGAGTCGCCTAATGCCCACCGCAAGAACCTTAACCACCTGAAAAATGAACATTGGCACTATTTAAAGATACAATTATGCTTATTAGTTTGTTCATGATTTTTTCCTATCCAACATTTCCATCCAATTAGTTTCCCTCTTTAAGGGAGAGAGCAGTTCGTAGAACCTTTATTATAAAAACATTTCCAATGCAGTTTGCGAACAATAGCAAAATTGTAACTGATTCTGACAATTTTTGTCTCATAAAATCTTTAAAAAGTTTCTATAATCATATAAAAGTGCGATCGCTTTAATTTGACGCAAAAATTAATGATGATCGAGTCCATCAATTAAGTTATCCAGAGAATTACAATCCAATAAAGAACACAGAAAAGTATTTAACAGCAATTCTAATTTTGTATGTACTACCGACTATTGTCCTAGCTAAAATGTTAATCTCCCTTATTATTTACTAAATCTAATAGTTGTGTTTCGTCGATAATTTTCCAGTTTAAATTTTGAGCTTTTTCTAATTTTGACCCTGCATTTTCTCCTGCGACTAAATAATCAGTTTTAGAACTAACACTACTGCTAACTTTACCTCCTAAAGATTCTATCGCTTTTTTGACTTCACTACGTTTTAAAGTTGGTAATGTACCCGTTAACACAAAAGTCTTATTCTGTAAGTTCGTTCCCACAGACTCACTTTTTTCTCTGGCAAAATTCAGATTAACTGCCTTTAACTGCTCAATTAATCGAATATTGTCACGGACTTTAAACCATTCCACCACTGAAGAAGCTATTTCTACACCAATACCATACACTGCTTCTAAATCAGCTTGTTGGGCTTTAATTAAATTATCAATAGTCTCAAAATTTTTCGCTAAAATTTTGGCATTAGTGCTACCTACATAACGAATACCTAGCCCATATAATACTCGATCGAAAGTTTGTTTTTTACTATCTTCGATCGCTTTGAGTAATTTCTGAGCAGACTTATCACCCATTCTGTCTAGATCAGCTACATCCGATGCTTGTAAATGATATATATCAGCAATAGATTTAATCAATTTATAGTCCATCAAACAGATAACTACCTTTTCTCCTAGACCTCTAATATCCATTGCTGAGCGTTCTGCCCAATGGGTTAAACTTCCCCGTAAGATTGCTTGACAAGAACTATTGACACAACGAGTTACCGCCTCGTTTTCAGGACGCACCAATACTGAACCACATTCAGGGCAATCTGTGGGCATGGAGTAAGGTTGAGTATTCTCAGGACGTAAGTCCTTAATTACTTCTATGACTTCGGGAATGATTTCACCTGCTTTGTGTATAGTTACAGTATCTCCTAGTCTAATATCTAATTCTCTCACTCGATCGCTATTGTGTAAAGTAGCTCTTTGAACAATCGTTCCACCTAAGGAAACGGGTTTCATAATTGCCATAGGAGTAACTGCTCCCGTGCGTCCCACTTTGACTATAATTTGTTCTACGGTAGTGGTAACTTCTTCTGCTGGATACTTAACGGCGATCGCCCAACGAGGAAATTTTTGAGTAAAGCCCAAGGGTGATTGTAAGGAGAATTGATTAATTTTAACTACTACTCCATCGGTCATATATGCCAAATGATGTCTTGCTTCTTCCCAATAGTCTAAATACATTTTTAGAGAGTTTAAATCATCACCAACTTGATAATTAGGATTGGTTAAAAATCCACATTCGTGTAAAAAAATCAAGCTTTCTTCTTGAGTTTTAATAGTTTCTTTTTCAGGAAGAAGATAAACACTATAAGGAAAAAATTGTAACTTTCTTTGACTAACAATATTTGGATCTAATTGTCTTAATGTTCCTGCGGTAGCATTACGAGGATTAGCAAATAAATTCTCTTCATTTTGTTCTCTTTCTCTATTAATTCTCTCAAATTCTTTTAAGGGTAAAAATGCCTCTCCTCTCACTTCTAATCTGGTAGGAGGATTATCTAAAGATAAACTTAAAGGAATGGAGTGAATAGTTCTTAAATTATTAGTAATATCCTCTCCTGCAATACCATCTCCTCTGGTTAAGCCTCTGACTAAAATGCCATTTTCATAGGTTAAAGCGATCGCACTTCCATCAATTTTTAACTCACAAATATAATTAAATTCGGGAATATTATCTAACTTCCCTTGCCAACGATTTTCCCACTGTTTTAATTCATCAAAATTAAAAGCATTTTCTAAACTATAAAGAGGAATATTATGTTTGACCGAATTGAATTTATTACTAAGTTTATCACCAACTCTTTGGGTAGGACTATCACTAGTTATTAAACTTGGATATTCATTTTCTAAATCTTGTAATTCTCGATAAAGGCGATCGTAAATAGCATCTTCTAAAAGAGGATTATCTAATACATAATAGGCATAACTTGCCTTTTTCAATTTATCTTGTAATAGTCTTACTTTTTGATTAATATCAGGGGACACTTTTTGATTAGATGATTCCATAGCGATCAATCGTTTTTTCTTTGCTTCTCCATATCATACCTCTTTCTTAGTATTAATGTACTTTGTGTTTATTATATAAGTCAGAATATGGGAAATAATTTGCTTTAGTCAATTTTTTCGATCGCTTTTATATTATCCCAAGAAGTTAATATTTCAAAGTTATCTGAGTTATCATTACATACTTGATCAAAAGTATAACGATATGGACATTGATGACAATTATCATGATGGGGAAAACTAATATTTTGATGATAAAAACTATTAATTAAATTGTCAAACTTATCTAAAAGTATTTCTAGTTCTTGGTGAATTTGATTGTGTAATAAATTACTATATTGAATGGAGTCTTTCTCTATTTTTTGTGCAGAACTAATAAACCAGTAATCAAAATTTATCTGCTCAGGAGCATAATTTAATTGTTGAGCTAAGACATATAAATATAATTTAGTTTGCCAATTATTAAGAATTTCATTTTTATTTTGAGGTTCACGATATGTTTTCCAATCAATAATAACTGCCTTATTTGGATATAAAACTAATAAGTCATAAATGACAGTAAATAAATAATTATTAATCGTATGATTGACTTGATATTCAGCTTGTCTTAAGATTACTTCTGGTGCAGACCAAATCTCTTGAGTTTTATCAATTAAACCTTTAACTTGATTTATTAAAACTGAATTATCGATCGAGATATTATCAATACTTAAACCCAAATTATATTGTTGCATGAGTAAATGAAATGATTTACCCCATTGAGCTTTTTCTTGATATCTAAGATGACGAGGTTCAAGTTTTTTTTGTAAATAAATTTTTTCAAATTGTGGTGGACAAATTTCTAGTAAACTTAAATCGCTCTGAGATAAATGATAATGAAAAGTCATATTAATTAAAAATTAGAGCATTCAATTATAAAAAATAATGGTTAAATCAAGTTTTTATATATTGATTATAATATCTCAATTCACCAACACAATTTTATATCTTTAGACGATCAATTTAAGCAAAATTCCTTGACTTTGAGAAAGAGTTAAACCATTTAAGTCCTTCAAATGAGTAATTTCTGGAAAATTAGGAGTTGTTATGGCAATTTCCCATTCCTCAACATTTAACTGCAACCAATCTAATAAGTTTATCTCTTTGCCTTCTCCTTCTAAATGAATCACCATCGCTAATTTTTCACTCTGATTATTAGGATTAGTACGAATACCATAAAAAATAGTTGTATCATCTTCACTAATTTTATTAAATCGATCGCTTGGTTGTAAATTAGAATTTAACCAACGATGTTGAGAACGAAAATGACGTAAAGATAAATTATGCTCGGTTAAAACAGAGCTAACTTGATCTTGGTAATGAGAAACATTGCAAACATTATAACAATCCTGCATAAACATTAAGGCCCACAACTTTAACTGTTCGCTATCCAAATAACTCAAAAAATTGTGCATTTCTGGATTTTTTAAAAAATAGGCAACATCAATATCACAATATGCTCCTTCTACATCATGAAAACAAGCCTGACAAGCCTTTATTACCTCATCCACATCATATTTTTTGACAATCATGGTTTGATTTAAAGCATGAATAAAATCTTTGAGTAATCTTAATTCATTAAATCCCCAAGATTTCATCGACGAAAATACATCTTTGTTCTCATAGATTTCATCAGTTAAACGCCAATCAAGAAAACCTGCTTCTTCACAAATAACTTTAACTCCATACTGTTCGTCGGTATTACGGAAAAACATCCAAGGTGCATGAAGTAACACATTGATAAAATCCATCGGTAAACCAGGGCTAAAACCATATACCCAAAGATAAACCGCAGGATTATTATAGGCATTGTAAATAACCTCTACAGGAGTTTTGCCTAAATTCCAATTAAGATTAGAGTTGATGTTAATTTGATTCCCTCGTCGGAAAGTATCATGATTACCACAACCTGTAATCCAATTTTCTCCTTGAGTCATTACTTCACAGATACGATTCCATTTAAGTTCCCAAAAACCCTTTAATGCGGGAGTATTGTGAGCAAAGATTAAAGGTCCCCATTGATAAGAATCGGGCTTAAGATTGATTAAATCCATATAAGTAGATTTTTCTTCCCATCCTTCTTCTGGCCATGGTCTACCATCTTCGTAGATGGTGAATAATAGTCTTTTATTACCTTCTATTTCCTGAACTATATCACTCATAGTCAACAGATATTGATCATCTTGTTCAACCATTCCTGTCAAGGGGTTAAAGAAACGAAAATCCTGTCCACCATCAATTCTAATACCATCTGCACCTGTGTTAATTCTTCTCCTTTGCATTTCTAATAGTAATGCTCTAACTATGGGTGATTGATGGTTTAAATCTTGCCCATACATATTGGGGCCTTTAAAAAATTGACGGTTAATTAATAATTCAGCTTGGTTATCGGCATGACCATATACCAAATCATAAATCAAATGAATTGCTTTATGGGGAAAGTTATGTAAAACGCTGATAAACTCGAATAGTTCACAAGGACGTAATGTTCCTAAAAATGCGGGATTGGTCGCATTAGAACCCAAAATAGGCACATCATAGCCCCAGTTTTGAGTATTTGGTTTAGACAATTTTACTTCGATCGCATTATGGGATATATCACGGTCTAAGTTATTAACATCGGTAACGATGTCAAAAGTGGTACTATCATTACTGAAATCCTTACGATACTCGATCGTTGGTTCGATGGGTAGTAGTTGAATCGCATCATAACCAATATAGTTTTTTTCAACTAAGGATAAAGGTTTATTCTCAGTAATCTTTTCGCTAATAGTACGATACACACGAGTTAAACCCTCAAATGTACCTTCCTTACTTGCTGTACCGACATGTAATTGTAAAATATTTTGAGGTGCACCAATGCGAGGGATATCATTGTCATCAATACTCCCTGTCGCTTTAAAATAATCTAAGTCTTCTCTTTCTTGTTGTAAACTATCTAAATCATATAATTCTGCGGGGGCAAAAATACCATAAGGTAAAGAATAGGCCATGGTATCACGGATAATTTCTACTTTCCCCGAAGGAGTTATGTATCGTAACCAGTAAAATGAACCTGCTTTTTCCTTTGTGCCTGCTTCCATTCCTGCCACAACACCCCAAAAGAATTTACCTCTTCGTTTGAGATAAACACAATCACGTCGAAAATTAACTTGTTGCAAAGGTTGTTTCCAATTAATTTCCTCGGTGGGAGTGAAAATTTCTAAATATATTTCTTTAGGATGAAGTACTTCTCTAATTAATTTTGGCGACCAAAAACCGACTTCTGTTAAACCATCAGAACGATAATGAGCACCCACACGAGTGGCAATTAATCGATTTTTTTCAAAGATAGTTAGTTTCTGATTTTTTTCAACTTCAGCAATCCAAGTAATAAATTTTTTGGTTTCTTCTTCTGCTATATACACTAATTTTTTGGTTTGAGATATCATAATTGTTCTACTTTGGTGAGAAATAATCAATTGAGTTGCCGATTATTTGTGACAACGACTCGAAGTGAGCAACAAGGAAACATATGGGTAAATATTAGATTTATTGGCAGGTATATCATTGCCAACTAAATTCTTAAATATAAATTACTTTATTACTTTGATCAAATTAGTCAAATTTCTGAGTTAAATATTCTTGATAACCTAATTTATCTAATTCCCTTTGTTTATTTTCTACCATCTCACATAAACTTTGACTATAGGCTTCAACTTTCGCCAGTAATGTTGGTTGCTGACTGGCCAAAATTCGGATAGCTAATAAACCTGCATTTTCGGCGTTACCAATGGCAACTGTTGCCACGGGTATTCCTCTAGGCATTTGCACGATCGAATATAATGAATCTAATCCTTGTAATTGTCTGGTAGTAACTGGTACACCTATCACTGGTAAGGGAGTTAAAGAGGCGACCATTCCTGGTAAATGTGCTGCACCTCCTGCTCCTGCAATAATTACTTTTATCCCTCTTTTTTGGGCATTACGAGCATATTGAACCATTTTCATGGGTGTGCGGTGTGCAGATACTATTTCTACTTCATAATTAACGGCAAATTTCTCACAAATTGCGATCGCAGCTTTCATGGTTGGTAAATCAGAGTCGCTACCCATGATGATGCCTATTTCTGTTTTGCTTTCAGACATTATACTTGGTGTTATTAATCATGTGATTAATTGATATTATACTTGGGAAGGGCATCATTAGTGGTTCGTTCAAGTCGGTCAACAAAGTTGAAAGGGCAGAGAACTAAGAATCTATATTTTTGCCAGAGAAAAAAACTTAAAAGCTTACTTAAATGATAATGATTTGTCTTTTAAAAAAGAAAGTTTTAAGCAGATTTTTTCAGGTAAAATTAAGACCTTTTTCTGTTAATTTTTTCTATTTTGATTATATTGTCTAATATAAGCTATTTAGGACTGCTAACTTATGCCTGATATTCACCCTAATCGAACAGGTTTCTTTATTTAATCATGATGAGTCATTCTACAGATGTTAAAGGTTTAGCAAGATTGATGGCAGCGGATTTTAGTAATCAAGCACAAGCATTAGCAAATCCACCTTTTTTTGCTCATATTCGTGTTTGTATGCGTCCTTTACCTGATTCTTTATTCAACGGTACGAGCTTATTTTTAGAACAAGCTTATGATTTTTTGTTGAATCAGCCTTATCGTTTAAGGGTATTTAAAATTGATGTAGTTGAGAATCACTTAGAGTTAGAGCATTACAAATTAAAAGAAGAAAGCCAATTTTATGGTGCTTCGAGAAATCTAGAAAAATTACAGGAATTAACTTTAGAAGATCTGGAAAAAATGAATGGTTGTGATATGATTGCCGAGTGGGAAGAAAATCATTTTAAAGGTTATATTAAACCTGGTAAGGCCTGTATTGTAGTAAGAAAAGGCAAAGAATCTTATCTTGACAATACCTTTGAAATAGATCAGGAAAAATTAATTAGTTTCGATCGAGGAAGGGATCCTCTTACTGATGAGTTATTATGGGGTTCAGTAGCGGGCCCGTTTCATTTTACTCGTACTAATGATTTTTCTGATGAAGTCTAAGGAGATTTCTATAAATCAAAATACGATTGCTCAAATATCGAAGATTTTGGGTTGAATATTATTCATCGGTGACAACTTAAGGAATAAAAATTATTATCAACACGCCATGTGCAACTAATTTTCAACTATTGATGTTAAATGGTTTCAAAAATCGAATAAGACCAAATTAACCTTGCAAATATTATTCTTTCGTTTTAAGTTGCACACCGCGTTATGTTAAGTTCATTAATTAGCATTTGCTCAATGGAAGTTACTACATCTGTTTGCTAAAGCTTTTAGCGTTGTTTACCATGGCACTGTTTAAACTTTTTACCGCTTTTACACCAACAGCGTTCATTCTTTTTTGGTTGAACGGGTGGTAACATTTCTCCATCTGTGTAAAACCATTTACCTTTTTCTTTGATAAAGTTCGATCGCTCGTGCAATTGGGCGGCAGATTTTCCTTCTTGATACACAGCGACAAACTCCACAACTCCTGTTTGGTCTTCAGGTTGTCCTCCTTCGGTGGTAAGTACGGTTAAGCCAAGCCATCTTAAACTGTTGGCAGTCGCCGTAATCAGTTTTCGGCTATTGGGTTTGCGGTAACTGGGATGTTCGGTGTTGAATAAGTAATCTATATTTTTGAGACAGTAGGCACAGTAGCGCGATCGCATAAGTTTCTCCGCTGTTGGTGCAGGTAATTGTCCTTGTAGATAAACACTACAGCAATGATTTAATAACTTTTGACTTCCACATGGGCAAGACTTAGAGGAAAAGTGATCGTCACAGATAAACATAATAAAACTTCGATAGGTAACTCTAAATTGGCAATTTTTACTTGTTGTTATGAAATTGTATCTTTAAAAGCTTCAACAAATTTTAATCTCAACGTCATTAAAAACAATCTGTTCTTTTAGTATTAAGGTGAATGAATTAGCTGAAGCTACTATGAGTGATTATACAAATGTGTTAATTCAAACCGATAATTTATCACTTTAACAACAAATCAAAATCGTGGTACTTTACCTAGGTGATCCTATATATTCCTACAAAACGGAGAAACCGAATCAGGAAGTCTTACCTCCCACATTCCGCAGTGAAAGAAACAATTGTTATTATCAAATTTTTAAAAATAAT
>JAALKG010000115.1 GCA_011088145.1 Cyanobacteria bacterium MH1_Bin12
TAAAGCATAAAGCTTATAGCTACTAACCCAGATAAATCAAATTAATTCACATTAGACGTAATTTAAAAGAAAATATATTAAAGCAAAAAATTTACTTGAAGATAAGTTAACCGAAAAAATAGAACAAATTGGGGCAAGAAAATGTCGAATTAGTTTTTGTTTTATAGTTATTTAATTTGTATTTAGAAGAAGTATCTAAAATAATGTTGATAGAGAATATCTAAGCAAAGACATTAAGAATAGTTTAAGTAAAATTAAGATTAAATTAAGTGTTAATAGTAGTAGTCTAAATACTTTTAGATATGAAGTAAAATATAGCAAAACTCAAAAGTAAAAGGAGTTTGTAAACAAGCAAAATGTGCCATCTTAAATTTATCTAGAAAATTCTGACCACCTTCAAATTAATTGTTAATTATCAATTATCAATTATCAATTGTCAATTCAAACATGACTTTTATTCCCCTAAACAAAATTATTAAACTATATATATGAATATTAAACGTAGAGATTTTTTAGCTTTTTTAGGTGTTGGTGTCGCCACAACTGCTTGTAACTCCATTTGGAAAACCAATCTATCAGCAAAAGGTTCATCAATTGTCAGCGGTAATCTTCCTTTTACTAATTTTCAGCCGATTAAATATCCTATTCCGTTAGAAATTAATTCCTTAAGTACTCAACAACAGAAAAAAGAATATCAATCCTATCAAATAAAAGACGATGTAGTTTTACCAGAAGGTTTTGAATATCAAATCATTGCTAGTTGGGGGGATAAAGTTGGGGATTCCCGTTTTGGTTATAACAACGACTATATTTCTTTCATTGAAACCAGTCCTAATGAAGGTTATTTAGTGGTCAACTTTGAATATGTAAGTCCTATTCCTTGGTTACAAGGTTATAATTCGGTTCGAGGAAAAGCGATCGATTTTGAGATTATAAATGTATTAGAAAAAGCGAGAAAAAATAAACAAGCTTTAAATATTTTCGGGGTAGAAGACAGTCAACCCATTAAAGCAAAATTTCAAGATTTTTATGCAGAAATATTAATTGATCAAGGTATAGGTGTTATTAGTATACGTCGCAATGAACAAGGAAAATGGGAACGGACATATAGTAAAGAAGATCGCCGAATTACGGGTGTTTCAGGTTGGAAAGACGATCGCTATTTGGCTGTAACAGGTGCAGCTAAAGCAATTTTTAATAAAGAAAAAGGTCTCGGTTATATCGATAACTTAAAAGACAAAATCATCGGTACATTCGGTAATTGTGCAGGAGGTACATCACCTTGGGGTACAGTTTTTAGTGCTGAAGAAAACTTTCAACAATATGTACCTGAAGCAGTGATGGCAGATGGGACTTCTTTTGCCCCCGAATCCAATCCTGTCAATGGTTTTACTGGTCAAGGTAATCCCTTTGGTTTGGCAGGGAATAAATATGGTTGGATGGTAGAAGTTGACCCCACTAATCCTAATGATTATGGCACTAAACATACGTGGTTAGGTCGTTTTCGTCATGAAGCAGTAGCGATTCGTGCCGAGGCTAATCAACCTGCTGTATTTTACTCTGGATGCGATCGAACTGGAGGACATTTATATAAATTTGTCTCTCAAGAAAAGGTGATCAATCCTCAAGACAAAGCCAACTCCAAATTGTTAGCCCAAGGTATGTTGTATGTGGCGAAGATGGAAGCCGACGGTACAGGAAAATGGATACCGTTACAAGGTGATACTGTTGTTAATCCTACCAACTTAGATAATTTGGCAGGTGGTGTGTTAGCAATTCCGAACCCCGATAGAAGCAAAGGTGGTATAGTTGCGATCAATAAACAAGAAGAATTAGATCAATTTAGTCAAAAGTATAAAAAATTAGCCGACTTATATCAAGGGGATACCTCCGAACAAATACAAGGAGCGATTTTAATTGATGCCCATTATGCAGGTAATGCCGTTGGTGGTACAAGTGCCGCACGTCCAGAAGATGTTGCGTTAAATCCTCTAGATCAATCTTTGGTCATTGCTTTTACCTCCGCCGTTTCAGGGGGAAGCGGAAGCCCAGATAAAAGAGTTTTTAGTGATCAACAGGGAAATATGTATCAATATGGTTGCCTAATGCGATTGAAAGAAACCGACAATCAACCTTCAGCGGTGACTTTTTCTTGGGAGATAATCGGTGTCGGGGGTGAACCTGCTAACGGTGGTATGGGTTTTGCTATGCCTGATAATCTAGAATTTGATAGAGAAGGCAATCTTTGGATGGTGACAGATATGCCAGGAGGTGCGTTAAATAGAGGAAGTAATGGGGGACAACGTAATAGCTTGGGAGTGTTGGGAAATAATGCCCTGTGGTACATTCCTTTATCAGGAGAAAATGCAGGTAATGCCTATCCTTTTGCGATGATGCCGATGGAGGCAGAAGCTTGTGGACTAGCTTTTAATAAGGAACAAAGTAGTTTATTTATCTCGGTACAACATCCGGGGGAGGTAACGGGTACAAGAAAGGATATGGGAATGAAGGAAGAGAAAATATCTATCTTAACTATTGATGGTGAAGAGTTTGAGCAAACTAGAACTATTCCTCAAGGTTCAAATTGGCCTTCAAAGGAAGTAAATCAACCTCCTAAACCTTCTCTGGTAGTGATTTCTCCTGTTTAGGGGATTCCTAACATAGATGATTGCTGGAATGGATTTTGCTCTCATGCAATACCAGTCATAATTGTTGTTACTATGACGAAAATAATCTTCTTGATTCAAAATACGGATAGCAGTTTCTTTATCTGTCCCATGAAAACCATAAACAAAACTAGGTTTTGCAGAATACATTAAATTATAAGTGGTTTATTTTGTGCTTTTTCTCTGGTTACGGTTTTCGCGGAACTTGGTGCAATTGCTAAGTTTTTATTCTTTAATCCCAATATTTAAGCGATCGCATATTGTCTTTTTACTTTAAAATATGTTGTCGGTTAAAATGTGTATAAATAATCGATCGAATACACATAAAATTATGCAAACAAATATTGTCATTGATGATCAATTAATGAAAGATGCCCTCAAAGTAACTGGTTTAAAGACTAAAAAAGAAACAGTGGAATTAGGACTTAAGACACTGATTAAACTAAAAAAACAAGAAGGAATCAAGAAATTTAGAGGGAGATTGAAATGGGAAGGAAATCTTGATGATATGAGGAATAATCAGTATATTAGTGGATACGAGTGTTTGGATAGAATACTTTAACGGTCAAGAAAATAAAGAAACCAACACATTAGATAATGCTTTAGGAAATGAAGTCGTTGCTATTGGTGATTTAATTGCTCTGGAAATATTACAAGGTTTTAGAAGGGATAAAGATTATGAAACAGCAAAAGAGTTATTAAATTCGTTAATCATTTACGATATGTTAGGAATTCAAGCTTCCATAAGCTGTGCAGAGAATTATAGATTCTTGAGAAAAAAAGGGATTACCATTAGAAAAACTGCCGATGTCATTATTGCAACTTTTTGTATTGCTCATAACTTTCCATTACTTTTCACCGATAAAGATTTTCTTCCATTTGTAAAATATCTGGGATTAAAATCCCCTTAAATGCGATCAGGCTCTGCCTGCCACTTCGTGATCGCATTTTGAGAAAATTAAGACAAAAACATCTTGATTTCGGAAGAAAAATCGCACAAAATAGACAATTATGCGATCGCTTAAATTATATTTAATTTATTTTTCTAGCTTGAATCCCTTCGCTTCTAACTGCTTGTAAAGAGTTTTAATCATTAAACTGTCAAGAGTATTTTTTTTGTCTGATGTCGGAGTATTTTTAGCAATATATTCCATTCTTTTTTGAGATAACTCAGCAATTTGAGCTTTAATTTGTCCTCTTTTTCGTCTCATATGTTCCACATAATCGAGAATCTCAGGTACCGTTAAAGCTTGTAAATTTTCAGGTAAATTGTTTTTATCTAAAGAATCTAAATCTACAGTCTTATCCGTTAACGCATCAACTAAATCCCAACTGGAATTACGATAGTTACCTGACACTTTAGACATTGCTCTACTAAATCCTGCTCCTGAGCCTGAACTACTAAAAGCATTAACATCTTGTTGTTGTTGTCGGTTAGAATAAGTTTTTCCTTTAGCACCGTAAGGAATATAAGTTTCGTTTAATTGTTTATTTAATTCTGCAATTTTGGGATCATAAGGAGTAGGGATAAATACTCTTTTTCGATTTTGATTGAGATTAAAATAACTACCTTTACCTTTCGTTGCTGCAGTTGCCCAAAGCCCACTTTCACGACTTTCGGAGCGTCCGCAATAAATAGTATTAACAATTACATCTTCTTGTATTGCCGAATTAACGGCTTTTTCCCAATTATGACTACCTTGATTAAAAGGTTCATTTCCAGCAATAAAAATTACTTTAAAATCATCAGATTGCTCACTCCATTTCAACTGACTCATAGCAGAGTCAATCACCCAACCAGCATATTCTTGTCCACCTTTGGTTTTAATACTAAATAAACTTTCTGATACCCCATCTAAATCAGTCGTCAATTCATTTAACATCCGATTAAAACCTTCATCAGAAGGAAGTCTATCATTACCATAATGATAAAGGGATACCTCAAAAACAGGTTGTTGACCATTTTTCTTAACTTTAGAAATAGCATTGATCACCGACCAAATTTGGGTTCTAGCTTGTTCAATTAAGCCATCCATACTATTACTAGAATCTAGTAATATCGCTACTTGTATTTTTGGTTTATTGACAGTTAAGTTTTTGCTTATTTTTTGGACATTTTGTTCCTTTTTAAGCGGTGTTGCTGTCAAACCTAAATCTGTCGATATTTTATTAATTCTTGAATTGGCTTTAGCTGGAATATTAGTTGCGATCGAGATAGGGTATATTATGCTTGATATTAATAGTGGAATAAGAATTTTTTTCATTGGGCAAACTCCTCGTCAATAGAATTTTTTAATTAAGATCATCAAAGATCAATAATACATATTGACTGTTGTCACCATAGATATTGTTCCTCAAATTTTGAAAATCTTTCCCTAAGGTTGAAGCTTATTTAATCCTCTCCATTTTTCAACAATATTGCTTTTCTGAATTTCTTAACCTATCCTTAAAACAAGTTTTATTGTTTTAAGGATAAAATATAATTGTTGTTCGGCATTGAACTTTATTCAAACATACTAAAAATATACTTTTAAGTAACTTACTAAAAACAATTAGCTAATTACTTACATGTATGAGACTAGTTTTTGAATATTGAACAGATAACTTAAATATAGATCCCCTTATATTTTTTCTTCCATTCAACAACTTTTATTGTTTAATCAATTTTCAGTAAATATATTTTTATGCGTATAGGGATTAATGGTTTTGGTAGAATCGGTAGGCTGGCATTAAGAGCAGGTTGGGGTAATCCCAATTTAGAATTTGTCCATATTAATGAAATTAAAGGTGGTATCGAAACTGCTGCACATTTATTACAATTTGATTCCATACATGGGCGTTGGGGTATCTCAACCAAAGTGGAAAATAACAAAATATGGATAGAACAAAATCCTATTACTTTTAGTGAATACTCAACACCTCAACAAGTTCCTTGGCAAGATTTAGGTGTTGACTTAGTCATCGAGAGTTCAGGTAAATTTCGCACCCCTGAAACCTTAAATCCTTATTTTGAAAATGGAGTCAAAAAAGTTGTTGTTGCCGCACCAGTCAAACAAGAAGCTTTAAATATTGTTTATGGTATAAATGACCATCTATACGAACCCACAAAAAATCATCTGGTAACGGCAGCCTCCTGTACCACTAATTGCCTTGCACCTATAGTGAAGGTCATTCAAGAAGGTTTAGGTATCAAACATGGGGTGATTACCACGATTCATGATGTAACCAATACTCAAACAGTGGTAGATGCACCCCATCAAGATTTACGACGAGCAAGATCTTCTATGCAGTCTTTAATACCAACCACAACAGGTTCAGCGACTGCGATCGCAATGATATATCCCGAGTTACAAGGAAAGCTCAACGGAGTAGCAGTCAGAGTACCGATGTTAAATGCATCTTTAACTGATTGTGTCTTTGAGGTGAAGAAAAAAACCACTGTGGAAGAAGTTAATAGTTTATTGAAAAAAGCTTCAGAAACTGATTTGAAAGGTATTTTAGGTTATGAAGAATTACCATTAGTTTCGATCGACTATAAAGATGATCCTCGTTCTTCCATTATAGATGCACTTTCCATTATGGTGATCGATGAAACTCAAGTTAAAATTTTAGCTTGGTATGACAACGAGTGGGGATATTCCAATCGTTTGATTGAATTAGTCAACAAAATTGCCTGTCTAGCAGAGTAAAGAGAAGGTAATGGGTAATGGGTAATAGGTTTTGATTGTTTTAGACGAAAAATGATCAAGCTCAAATTTTTACTATTTCTGAAAAACTTAGAGCCGACAATCTACCTAAGTTTTATCCCATAAGATTTATAGCTTGAATTTATCAAAGAGTTGGAAACAGCTTTGTCCAGAATTGCGAGCTAGGGGTCATTTTCAATGGTGAGCTAGAGTTTTCAAACGTTCTCTTAATATTATTAAGCCTTTAGAAAAATTATTATTATCGAAAAAATGGTTTAAGACCTAATCTTTTACCTTATAAATTTAAAACTTTTATGACTTATTTATTATGGATAAAAATCTACGTAATTATATTTTAGTTACCGCTGCTTATTGGGGTTTTACCATTACCGATGGTGCATTGAGAATGTTGGTATTATTGCATTTTCATAAATTAGGTTATACACCGATCGAAATTTCCTTTTTATTTTTATTTTATGAGATTTTTGGTGTTTTCACCAACTTTTTAGGCGAGTGGATTGGCTCCCAATTTGGCTTAAGATTAACTCTTTATGGCGGTATTGGATTACAAATTTTTGCCTTAATAATGTTAGGTTTTATTAATCCTAATTGGGTAATGTGGATTCAAGTAATCTATATCATGACATCCCAAGCATTTTCAGGTATTGCTAAAGATTTAACCAAGATGAGTTCTAAAACAGCAGTGCGTTTAGTTGTGCCAAAAGAAGCCCAATCCAAACTGTTTAAATGGGTGGCAATCCTAACTGGTTCAAAGAATGCACTTAAGGGTGTTGGTTTTTTTGTTGGTGCAGCACTACTTGAATTTTTTGGTTTTAGAAATGCCTTATTTATTCAAGCAACAGTTTTATTGATTATTTTTTTAACAGGTAGATTCTTACCTAAAAATATGGGCAGAATTAAAGCCAAAATTAAATTTAAGCAATTATTTTCTAAAAGTAAGCCTATTAATATTTTATCCGCTGCTCGTTTTTTCCTTTTCGGTGCAAGAGATATTTGGTTTGTCGTGGCACTACCCGTCTTTTTTTATGAACAGTTAAATTGGACTTTCCTTCAAGTTGGTACTTATATGGCTTGTTGGGTAATAGGTTATGGATTTGTGCAATCTTTTTCTCCTCTTTTTCTCAGATATAAGAATAAAGGTGAAGCTCCCCAAGAGAATACTATTCAACTGTGGACTTCTATTCTAACTGTTGTTCCTGCGGCGATCGCGATCGCATTAATGTTAGATTTTCCCGCCGAAATAGTTATCACAGGAGGATTAATCATTTTTGGTATTGTCTTTGCTTTCAATTCTGCTATTCATTCTTATCTGGTGTTAGCTTACACAGAAGATGACGATGTCGCCTTGAATGTTGGTTTTTATTACATGGCAAACTCTGGTGGACGTTTAATCGGTACTATTACCTCAGGTCTTATGTACCAATTTACAGGAATTCAAGGTTGTTTATGGTTTTCTTGCCTATTTGTTTTATTAGCATCCATTATTTCCTTCAAATTACCTCCTGTTGCTTCTGTTTATCGCCAAGAGATATTAGGACATAGTTAATAGTTAAGAATTTTTGGTTAAGATAGTATGGCAATTATTAATTATTAATTATTCATTGTGATTAAACTCTCTTATGACACAATTATCTAAAAAATCAGAAAATAAACCTGCTCCTGTCGATTCCATAAATAAAACTCCTGTCAAACCATTTCGGTTATGGCAAGACATGCAAGCCCAGCAAGAAGTACGAATTGAAATCGTACCAATGATCGATGTAATTTTTTGTATTTTGACCTTTTTTATCCTAGCGGCAGTAGGTGTTTCTCGTCAGCAAGCCATCAGTTTAAATTTACCTACAGCTAGTACTGGTACACCACAAATGAGAGAAATGTTAGTGGTTAGTTTAGACGATGAAGGGCAACTATATCTAGAAAAGCAACCTGTTAGTCAAGTGCAACTTTACAGTGCCGTTAAAAATTATCATGGACTCAATCCCACAGGTTTAATGGTACTTCATGCTTCTGAAGATATTCGTTACAGTGAAGTCATTCAAGTTCTGGATATGCTCAAAGAAGTCGGTGGTGATAGGGTTGCTTTAGCTACTAATGCAGGTAAATCTTCTGCTCCAACTAAAACCGTGAATCCCTACCCTAGTTTTAATCCTTACTACAATCCTTCAACTACTCCTAACCAAAATAATCCCAATCCAAATAACCCCAATCTAAATAATATCGATCCTTATGGCTTTGCTTCAACACAATAATAGGTAGTCCTAAACAAGTAAGGATGAGTTGTAATGGTGAACAAAAAGCCAAATG
>JAALKG010000116.1 GCA_011088145.1 Cyanobacteria bacterium MH1_Bin12
TGGTAAGCCATTGCTCATCTAAATAATCCCATTTATTTTCGGTGCGGAGTACTAGAGCGATCGTCAATAATCCATCTGTACTAATTTTAGATGAATCCACTGGTGCATTAGATCCCATCAGTGAAACCGAAGTTCTCGAATCTGTCCTTGCTCACAGACAAGGTAAGACGACAATAATGATCAGTCATCGTCCTCCAGTGATCCAAAGAGCAGATTGGATCGTACTACTAGAAGAGGGACAAGTCAAATACGAAGGTTCTCGAAATACTTTTAATGAGCAATCAGCAGAACATCGTCAGTTCTTGACCATTTGATATTAAGCAATTAAATTCAGCATGAACGTAGATACAATGAGTTCTCAAAAAATCGATCCTAAATCAACATCCATTTCTCCTGAAGTACAAGAGCAACAACAGCAGTTAAGAGGAGGAAAAGCAACATTACCAACCTCTGGAAAAAATCCACTAAATTTGATTTCACCGATAGAAAGTTCTTTACCTTCAGTTCAAGAAAATGATTTTCTGCCACCGATTAGTCGTTGGACAAGTTTAGGAGGATTATTTGTGGTGGGTGCTGTGGGAACAATTTTTGCTCTTACTTCAGTTATTCAATATAAAGTTACTGTCAAAACCCAAGCCGTTGTACGCCCAGCAGGAGAATTACGTCTCGTTCAAAGTCCCATCGAAGGTTCTGTGATTAATATTTCAGCCCAAGCAAATCAAGTGGTGAAAAAAGGTGATGTCATCGCAATTCTTGATGATTCTCAACTCCAAACCCAAAAGAGTCAACGTCAAAGCAGTATTGGACAAGCTAAACTACAATTCTTGCAAATAAATGCTCAAATTCGTGCTTTAGATAACCAGAAAAAAGCTCAAAGCGATCGCATTCAACGTATTATTAGTTCTGCTGAAGCTGAACTTAGTCGTCGCCAAAGAGAGTATCAAGATAAAACAATTACTACCTTTACTCAAGTACAAGAGACTCAAGCTAATTTAAAACAAGCTGAAAAGGAGGTACTAAAAGTTGAGAAAGAATTGAGATCGATCGAGGCTAATGTAAAATCAGCTCAAGCTACCTTAAAACTGGCTAATTCCAAATGGAAACGTTATCAAACGGTTGCCCAAGAAGGGGCGATTTCTCAAAATCAGTTGGAGGAAGCACAATTAGCAGTTGAACAGCAACAACGAGAAGTTGAGGTACAAAAAGCTAATTTGGAAGTTCATAAACAATTGATAGAACAGCAAAAACAAGGAGTTGAATCTGCTAAAGCCAGATGGCAAAGAAGCAAGGTAGGACTTGATCCTAGTCAAGCAGAAATAGAAATCGCATCCCAACGCATTGCCCAAGAAAAAGCCTCTGGAGAAGCCACGCTGGCTACCTTAGAAAAAGAAAGAGAGGCTCTTATCCAACAGCGAATTCAAATCAGTAAACAGTTGGAGCGAGATACCCGTGAACTCGAACAAATAGAAATTGATTTAAGCAAAACAATCATTACTGCCACCGCCAACGGTATTATCTCTAATCTCAACTTGCGTAATTCTGGACAAACAGTAAGTTCAGGAGAAGAAATTGCTCAAATTGTCCCGACAAATGCACCTTTAAAAATCAAAGCAGGAGTCTCACCTCAATATATTAGTAAGTTAGCAGTAGGTCAAAATGTGCCAATGCGTTTCTCTGCTTGTCCTTACCCCGATTACGGAACTCTCAAAGGGGTGGTTAGTCAAATTTCTGAGGATACGATTAAACCTCAAAATGGTGACAATTCAGCCATGATGTTGAATTCTTTAAACCAAAAGCCAGATATGACAACAGCTTTTTATGAAGTTACCATTGAACCCAAAAACCTGATGCTTGGTAGTGGGAAAAATCAATGTGCTGTTCAGTTAGGAATGGAAGGTAGAGCGGATATTATTTCGAGAGAGGAGACTGTGTTGAAATTTATGCTGAGGAAAATAAGGTTATTGACTGATGCTTAGGAGATTTCTATGAAAAAAAGGTACCGCACTTATGCCCCCTAAATCCCCACTTAAAAAAAGCAAAGCATCCACTTAATCCCTCCAGAATTGGGGCGAGGGGGCGAGAGACTTGTCTTTAATAACTGGTTTTTTTGTCAGAAATCCCCTGAAATAATATCATATAGGAAAATACCATTTTTTCAATTTGTTCACGACATCTTTATTGCTCGTTTCGGAGAATTGGGTGAATACGATCGCGAAGTAGAAGCAGAATTAGATAAATGTCATTTTAATCAAGAGCAACGAGAATTTATTTGGAAATGGGTAAGAGGAGAAATCAATTTAGTAGCTAAAAACGAATCAAAGTAAATCCTATGGACTTATTGTTTTGACAAACGAAACTTCAATAATGAAATCTACACTGAGCAATTAAAATCGCATCTTTTTCTACGGCATAAACAAGTCGATGCTCTTTAGTAATTCTTCTTGACCAAAAACCAGACCAATTATATTTCAGTTGTTCAGGCTCGCCAATTCCTTCAAAAGGATTGCGTTTTATCTCCTTGATTAACGTATTAATACGTTTGAGAATCTTCTTATCATTTTGTTGCCAATATAAATAATCTTCCCAAGCTCGATCAGCAAATATTAGCTTCATTCTTCTATTAATTCCCTTTCTACACCTCCTCCAGAGAGAAGTTCATCGATCGCTTCATTTAAACGTTCGGCATTATTTTTACTCGATAATAAATGAAAAGTTGCTTCATAAGCGTTAAAGTCATCCAAACTCATAACTACAACTGAAGGTGCATTTTGCCGAGTGACAACTAATGGTTTACGATCAGCTTCTATTTGATTTAAGTAACCAGCTAGTTTTTGCCTAAATTCTGTATAGGTAACAGTATCCATAATTTTTCAACTTACTTATGTACACATCATTGTACATATTTTACTGCTAATTTAACAAAATAATATTTTTCTGTGATGTTCTAATTTAAAATTGATAAATCAGATTTTTATTAGCAATTGCGATCGAGAATGCTCATAAACTTCAATAATGAAATCTATACTGAGCAATTAAAATCTAATCTATTTGTTCAGGCTTAAAGCGATAAACATCTGCGAATGAATAAAAAATGATCTGAGTAACAAATATCAAAGAAATATTACATGAGCAGGAAAAATCATCAAAGCAAAAAAAGTAATAGGGATTAGTCAGGCTAAAACCATCCTAATCCCTGATCAAATAAAACATCTTTATAAAACAGTCTTGACCGTTTTAACTTCGTTCACAGAAATATTGTTAATACTTGCTTGAGTTAAAGATGCTTTTAATACTGCACTACTATCAACAGATTTATTAGCAATAGTAACCACAGGATTGGATAAAATACCGATTAAGGAAGTGGCGATAAGTAAAAATATGATACTGATTTGAATTGGACGCATGCCGGGAAAATCCCAACGCACAGGGGGATAGTTTTTGATCACATCAGACATCTCATAGGGTTCTTTTACTACCATCATTTTGACGACACGGATGTAATAGTAAATTGAGATGACACTGGTAATTAAGGCGATTAATACTAAACCATATAATCCTGCTTGCCAACCAGCCCAGAAAATATAAATTTTACCAAAAAATCCTGCTAAAGGCGGTATTCCTCCTAAAGAAAGTAAACAAAGACTTAATCCCAGAGTTAAAAGAGGATCTTTTTGATATAGTCCTGCATAATCACTAATTTTGTCTGTTCCTGTTCTTAAGGCAAAGAGAATCACACAAGCAAATGCACCTAAGTTCATAAATAAATAGATGAACAGGTAAAACATCATACTAGAATAACCAGCATTAGTACCTGCAACTAAACCAATCATCACAAAGCCAGCTTGTCCGATGGAGGAATAAGCTAACATCCGTTTCATACTGGTTTGAGCTAGGGCAACCACATTACCTAACACCATACTTAAAATAGCTAAGGCGGTAAAGATAAAGTGCCATTGTTCGGTGACAGGATAAAAAACTGTTGCCAGTAATCTAATCGCTAAAGCGAAACCTGCGGCTTTTGAACCTACGGATAAGAAAGCAACAACGGGAGTTGGTGAACCTTCGTACACATCGGGTGTCCATTGGTGGAAAGGTACAGCTGATATTTTAAAGGCAATACCTGCAATCATGAATACAAGTGCGATCGCTAAACCAAGAGATTCTAATCCTTGACCAGAACTAATAGTCAGGCTTATTTTATTAATGTCTGTTAGACCACCAGAAAGTCCGTAGAGTAAGGAACTACCATAAAGAAAAATAGCAGAACTAGCCGCACCAATTAACAAATATTTTAAGGCGGCTTCATTAGAACGAGGATCTCGTTTCATGTAGCCAGTCATCAGGTAGGATGAGATACTCAGCATTTCTAAGGAGACAAAAATCATCGTTAACTCTGATGCACCACAGAGGAACATTCCTCCTAAGGTTGCCGTTAACATAATGCCGATGAATTCAGCTAAAGATGTACCTGTATTTTCAATGTAAGCGATCGACATTAAAATGGTAATCGCAGTAGAAAGGGCAACTATACCACGGAAAACAATACTTAGGTTATCCGCTGTAAATGAACCTAAAAAAGAATTAGGATTGGGATTGTCCCACCCCATAAATAAGGCGAATACCGCAGTTAATACGCCCCCTATGGCAAAGTAAGGCAACCAAGAAGATGATTTACGTCCGAAGATTAAATCACCGACTAAAACTAATAATAATGTTACTGTGACAATTGCTTCTGGAGCGATCGTCATCGGGTTCAATTGACTAGCAATTTGACTCGAAAAATCCATAATCAATCAAATTAAAAACGTTCAATAGTCAATCTTACCGTGAAAACAACGGACTGTAATCATCTAAATTATTATTAACACAATTAAATGTTGACGATCGTCTTAGTTACATTTAACTATCGTTAATAATAACTGATTTTTTCTTCAATATTCTGACGATTTTAACTGATTTTTGATTCGGCTGAACACCAGAAATTAACCAACCAGAAACCGCACCTGAGATCAGAATAAAGACAGGATTGAATTGGTTATTAAGAGTGCAATCAACACTATATAACACTAAAATGGTATTAAGTACAGCGATCGAAGCATAATTTTTTGTGAACCATAATTTAGCTGGATATTTGAAATAGAAACAAATAGGTGGAGTTAACATAATGGCAAACACACTAACTAAACCCACTGCTCCTCTTATACCAAAAGCGATGATTCATAAACTATCAGTAACACTAATATCTTCAACTAGACCTAAATAGTTTTCTTGAAAAACACGATTTCGCCCCCATCCTCCCCATCCTAATATGGGTCTAGATAAAGCTTTTTCCACTAAAATATGTTCATTATCCAAACGAAATTCTAAAACCCCGAATAACCTGTAATGTCCAGGCTGTATTCAAAAAAAGGGGATCTTCTCCTCTCTCACTTCTGATAATACTTGGTCTAATACCGACATCAGAAAAAAGATTTAATCCGATGATAAAGGTATTAACCAAAGCCATTAAACCAAATAATTCAGGAACTAATAAGCGGGTAAGAATCAAGTTGCTGATTAAACGTAAACATTGACTACTTCCATAGCCAATAATCACCCAAACAGATGCACCAATGGCTTTTTTTTGGAGAGAGGACATTACTATTATTTTTTATGGTAATCAATTAATTGGCACAAGCTGTACATTCATCTTTAAATGAATCTCTTTGTACGATACGTACATAGTAAACTGCTTTACAACCTTTTTCCCATGACATAACTAAGGTATTAAATATATCTTTCGCTTTTAATGATCTTTGGGCTTCATCGGGAAAATAAACTCCTTGGTTCAAATTAAAAAGTAGTTCCATGGATATACCTGTATCAATCCATTGTTGAATAACAGCGATCGCTTTTACTACTTCATCTTGGTGTAAATTTTTGTTTTCTTGATAAAACCAATTTTTATCGTTAATATAAGGCGGTGCAATTGGCACTGTTCCTTTTGCCCATTTATCATAGAAAAACCTACTATAAACAGGTAAAACACTGGCTGTACATCCTTGAACTAAAGATGATGATGTATTAGGTGCGATCGCAGTTATCTGGGAGTGACGGATACCAAACTCCTTAATATCATCGGACAGTTGTTGCCAACGAGACTTACTATAGGCATACTCTTCAAACCATTCTACGGGTTGACAACCTATTAATAAACCTTTACTCCAATCACTACCTTCAAAAGCAGAATAAGCTCCTCTTTCTTTGGATAATTCCATAGAAGCATGGGTACAGTAGTAACCAATATCCTCAAATAAATTACCAATCTGAGTCAAACTACTATATCTCAATTCCCGTTTGGCTAACCAATCCGCTAAACCCATAGCACCGACACCAATGGTACGGTAGCGATTATTGTGGGCTTTGGCATCACCAAATGGAGGTATAGTAATATCGATGGTATTATCTAAAATTCTGACCGCTAAAGTACAGGCAGATTCGATCGTCTCATCTTCTAAATTGGCTAAATTGAGAGAAACTAAATTACAACAGTGAGCATACTTACCTGGAGTCACATTAGAGAAAGACTCTGTACAGAGATTGACCCCTGGAATATAACCATCATGCTTATTGGGATTCGCTCTATTAATGGTGTCTTTAAATGCTAGGTAAGGCATTCCCGTCTCTACTTGCGATCGCATAATCTCTTTAAACAGTTCCTTCGCCCTAATTTTTTTGTAGAGTTTGATTTTGCCATCGAGATTTGCTTCAATTACCTTGTAAGCCTCTTCAAATTCTTTACCCCACAAAGGTGCTAAATCAATATTTAGATTCATTTGCACTTCATAAGGATCAACGAACGTCCATTCTTGATCGTTTTGTACCCGACGCATAAACTCGTCAGCAACAACTAACTGAGGAAAAACATCATAAGCCTTACGACGTTGATCACCATTTTCTGTCTGCATTTCCAGAAATTCAGGTACATCCAAATGCCAAATATCTAAACCAACGGTAACAGCACCAGCACGTCTTCCTCCTTGGTTCACCGCAATGGCTGTATCGTTGAGTAATTTGACCCAAGGAATCACACCACCAGAGGCGTTATCTTTGCCCATGACACAGCTTCCTGTGGCTCTGATTCTGGAGACATTGACACCTACTCCGCCACCATTTTTAGAAATACGAGCTGTGTTAGTTATTTCACGAAAAATGCTTTCTAAGTTGTCATCAATACTTAAAATAAAACAACTAGTTAATGAACCATTAGGAACCCTGAGATTAGCTAAAATCGGTGTTGCCAATGAAATACGACGGGATGCGATCGCTTCATAAAACTGACGAGCATAATGTAATCTAGACTCAGGTGCTTCTACCATCGCCAATAATAAAGCACAGGTAAGAAAAGCCTCTTGAGGAAGTTCATCATCAAGCAGATAGCGATTAGTTAACAACACCGCACCAGCATAATCGTAATCTAAATCCCAATCAGGATTAATCCAACTACCAGCTTCTTCTAATTGGGCAGTTGAATAAGTTAAAATGCGATCGTCATATTTACCTTTGGCAACAGAATCGATAACTGTTTGGGCATAATTACCATAGTTATAGCCCCTACTTACCAAAATTTCTTTCCATAAACTCCAGATGTGTAAACGCCCTGCCACGTAACGCCAGTCTGGTTGATCTAAATCACATAACTCTAAAGCACAATTAATTAAATTATCTTGAATCTCTCTGGTGGTAATTCCATCACGTAAACGAGTTTTTAAACCTGATTCTAAGGCAATTGAATTAACATCCTTATCCGCACAAGCCCAGTCGACCACTTTTCTGATTTTACTTATGTCCAGAAATGCAGACTTTCCACTTCTTTTTATTACTTCGATCTTATGACTAGTATTTTGATAATTGGAATTATTATTGCTTTGATTACTCTCGGAAAATTGACTAGATATTGTATTTACTTGGGTATCCAATAACATTACTTACGCCTCACTTCATTGTAAGTATTTCTACTCAACAAACATGACTTTTTTTTAAATTCTTCTCTCTTTATACCACATATATGGGGTGATTGCTAATCACATACACCATATATAAAATTTAGTCAATTAAATTAAATACTTATTTAAGAAAAAAAATAATCTTCGTGGTGATGATGATTTATCAGCTTTTCTGGTGTTTTAGTAACAATAACTGTTAAGTTTATTAATTTACATTTTGAAATCTTGTAGCAGAGAAAAATTTTACATTGACGACGACGACAAAAAATCAAAATTTAGCGTTTTTCAGTTCAGTTACGTTTCGGTGTTTATGATTAATCAGTAAATTATTGACAGAGCATTATATATTGAAACAGATTCCTCATTGTGAAATGTATAAAATTTTTCTTAATGATACGCAGTCAGAAAAATTACATATATATTGAATTGTTAAGTATAGATTCAATAACAATTTCATGGAATTATGTAAATCGTCAAACCGTCATCTGGAGTCATCCTAGGGCGTGTCATCAATTAAGCCAAATGACGATCGCTGCTAAATGAATACC
>JAALKG010000003.1 GCA_011088145.1 Cyanobacteria bacterium MH1_Bin12
CGTGATTCATCCCATGGGCATAGCCGTGGGTCTTCTCAAGGAACACAGATAAAACTTTTGAAGGCAAAAACAATGAATTTAACTTATCGTGGTATTTCTTATCAAAAATCTGTCTCCTATGTTCAACCTAAAAAAACAGAAACAGTTAGTCAATATAGAGGACAAGTCTATCAAATAACAGCAGACATTAAAACTATAAACAAACCATCTCAAAATTTGTTTTATAGAGGGATTCAAGCCACAACTTTTTCTACCATGGATTCTGAACAATTAATGTATGAAACTATTGCGATGATGACTTTATAATTTTATCGAATGAGAATAGATTGTTATCAATTGATGATTGATCATTATTGTTTTCGTTTGTAAAAATTTCTTGGCAACTAACAGATACAAATTCTTTTTTTCAAACTACGAGTTCATCATTGAGAAATTAGGGAAAAATCTCGTTTCCGAATCAATTTTCAATTTAACCAAAACTTTTAATTTCAGGCATATCATTGCAAAATCATCTCAATTACAGATTCAGCAGTAGCAGGAGCAAGTAAAATTCCATTACGGTAATGTCCTGTTGCCAAAATAATATTGCTATAATCACCTAACTTTTCAATTACAGGTGAGGGTTTTCCCTCTGGGCGAGGACGTTTACCAGTCCAAGACATGATGATGGAGGCGTTTTCTAAACTGGGCAAAAAAGATATTGCCTTTTGATGTAATTTAATTAATAATGCTTCATCGGGCATAAGTAGTGTTTCTTCTGTGGGAAATTCGACGGTTGCCCCTAACCAAAATTCATTATTTTGTATCGGCACAAGATGAATATCATTACCGTTAATTACAGGGTTAAAGTCAACTTTATGTTTCCAGTTTTTATGTTGAATTAATAATGCTTGTCCTAAAACGGGATTAACAGTGAAATTACTACCTAGTGATTTTATTAAATCAGATGTACCTAAAGCCGTTGCTAGAATAACCCAATCGGCAGATAATGTTTTAGTTTTAAGATGAATTTCTCGACAATCTTGACGGTTATTGATAGAGGCGATTTTTTCTACTTTTTCACCAAATAAACATTGAACTCCTCTTAAAGAGGCTCCTTTTACTAAAGCTTTATTTAAAATTGTTGGATTAATTTGCTTGTCATTAGGAGAATAAACCGCACCAGCAACCGAAGAAGTATCAACTTCAGGGCAATAGTCTTTTAAAACTTGGGGTTGCCAAATATTTAATTCATAACCTTTTCGAGAACGAGCTTGAGCTAGTTTTTCATATATGCCCATTTCTTCTGAGGAAAAAAGTAATTTAACAATACCATCATTATTAGACGGAATAGAAATACCTGTTAATTTTTCTAATTCGGGAATTAAAGTGATGTATCGTCGTAAACTAGATTCTCTTAATCTCCATCCTCTACCTCTTTTTTTACGGCTAATAATTCCCATGAAAACACCTAATGCGGCTCCTGTTGAGCCTGTCGCAGGATTATTGGCATCAATCAGGATTATATCAAATTGTGGATAGTTACTTAATTCGTAAGCAATACTACTACCAACTATTCCGCTACCAATAATTACAACTTTTGTCATTCAATTTCTTGTAGTCTAATTCATTATTTATGTCTGATATCAATTTAAAAAATCCCCTATCCTATAAGAATTTTAGGAATTATAAATATTTATCAATATGAAGTTACCACTCTTTTGTTAGTAATTGTTAATTAATCGATATCATTATCAACGCGGTGTGCAACTTAAAACGAAAGAATAGGGCTTTTAAGGTTAATTTGTGTTTATTCAATTTTCAAAACCCTTTAAAATCAATGGTTAAAATTTAGTTGCACATGGCGTATTATTATATTGATAATATTTTGGCAATAACTTTACTTTAAAATCTCGGTATTTTTATCTAGTGAGAAACTATTTTTTTTATTTTCAAAACTTGTTTATGGCTCGTTTATCGAGACAATTAGCGTTATGGGTTTTTGTCAGCATTATTTTTATTGAAATCGTCATTTTGATACCCTCAACTATGCGTCGAGAGAGGGAAAAGCTTCTTGAGTTGAAACAGGCTTGTTATAACATTTGGATAGCAACAATGAAATTGAGTCCTCCAGACGCAAGTCCACAAGAATTACTATCCCAGTTTGAAAAAGCTAGACCAAATAATAATATTTTACTTGGAGGAGCAATATTCGATCGCAATTTTCAAAATACAATTACTTCTTTCGGTATAAATCCTTCTTTTTCCTTAGATGAAGCAACTCAAGCCTATGATTTTTTCTACATTAAAAACAAAAAACAATATAGTATTGCTTGGCAACCATCAGATTTAAAAGGAGATTATTTAGTTATACAGGTAGATGCTTCTTTCATTCAAAAATATCTCAAGCAATATATTATCAATATTATTCTTTTAATTGCACTTATTTCTGTATTTACCACATTAGGCACTATGTTAGCTTTGAGCTGGATTGTATTATTGCCTATTTTGAAGCTTAGAAAAGATTTAATGAAAGCAGGTAAGATGACTGCAGAAGGAAAAGAACTTACAAACATCAACTTGAATTCAACTGTTCAATCTAATGAAATAGGAGATGTAACTACAGAATTTTTTAATCTGTTACGTATCATTTCCCAATCATTTCAAGCTCAAAAGCAAGCAGAGATGGAAGCCAAAGATGCTCAACAAAATGCCGAAAGCCAAGCCCAAGATTTAGCCAAAGCCAATCAAGAAATTACTTTTTTAAATAATAAATTACGCCAAGAAAACCTGCGTATGAGTGCTGAATTAGACATTGCTCGTCAATTACAACAGATGGTTTTACCGAATAAAGAAGAACTAGTTATTAAAGGAATTGATATTGATGCCTATATGAATCCTGCGGATGAAGTGGGAGGAGACTATTATGATATATTACAAGCTGATGATGTAGTTACTATTGGGATTGGTGATGTGACAGGACATGGTTTAGAAAGTGGTATTTTAATGTTGATGACTCAAACTGCCGTGCGTACTCTTCAAGAAATACGAGAAAAAAATCCAGTAAAATTTTTAGATATTCTTAACCGTACTATCTATCAAAATGTACAACGGATGAACTCTCAGAGAACACTGACTTTAGCTATTGTGAGTTATTGCAAAGGAAAGGTAAGTATTAGTGGACAACATGAAAACATTTTAGTCGTTCGTTGCGATGGTGAACAGGTATTTTTTCTGCCAATAAATAAGCTAAACGAGGTGAGCCTGTGGTTAAGGTTGACAAAAATTGTAAGACAGGACTTTTTAACAAAGTCGTCAAACCTTGAGAAGTTGCCATTTGAAAAGTATATTTATCGATAATTTTGGCGGGAGCTACACTTCTGGCTTCCAGATTACGGAAAAAACGAGCTAGTCTTATTTGTTTAGCAGGTTCGATCGCATCTAAGATTTTCAATGCTAAAATATCATCATACCAAGATTGTCGAGGACTATCCCCATAACTTGCTGTCACAATTGGTAGAAAATCTTCACAGTATTCTCCTAAAATTTCCTGACGATATTTAACTGCCTCTCGGATAGAGATTTCTTTGGGTGCATCTCCTATAAGCCAATTGTAAGGAGGTTGCCATTCCCTGACAGGACGAAGACGATCGACTTGAGTGATTACAGTTATGATAGGTATATCGGGTAATTGTTTGAGCATATCCAAATCCATCTGTAAAGCAGGATCAAGAGCGGGATTTAATAGTAAAATCACATCAACTTCATTACTATAATCAATCACCTGTGCTTGAAATTCAGGGCGATCGACTTGTTCATATCCGGGGGTATCATATAAATATAAAGCCTCACCTGTTTTAGTTTCCCATTGATAATTTTTAATATCTGTCGTATTAGGTAAGATATTAACCTCAGCAATTTGGGCATTAAACAAAGTGTTAATTAAACTGCTTTTGCCTGCACCTGTTCTCCCAGCTAATAAAATCTTAATGGGTTTTTGCTCAATTTTGTCTGGTTTTTCTGTTTGGGCAAAAATTTCTTGTAACGTTTGAGTTTTTGCACTGGGTAAACTAAAAGTAGTCTGTTCAAATTTATCTTGGGGCAGGTTATCCCCTCCATAGAGTAACGCTGCCTGTCGTGCTAAATTTCTGAGGGCAACTTCTTTTAATACTTGGTTGAGATTGATTAATAATTCTTGATTAGCCTGTTGATTTAAAGGTTGACTGGCTAATTTGGCCGCTGCTGTTACAGGATTGATTAACCATTGCGCCCAACCCCAAGCTTTTATAAGTTTACGAGCAGAAGGTTCAAGTTTACGATAGAGTTGATAACCTTGATAACCTTGTCCAACAGTAATTTGGTTGAACACAGGAGATAATTGTTGCATCCAACGATCGAGATCATCGGTGGTGTTGCGTATTAAACTATAAGCTTGAGGGATATATATATTTAGTAAAGGATATTCTACTTCTGGATGATAAATTAAAGCGATCGCTTCTACTAAATTTCGGCATTTTTGCCCAAATCAAAGGATATCTTCCCAAAAAAGAGGTTCATCTTTACTTTCCTTGACAATTGTATTGATAACTTCTTCTAACTTAGTTAATTGATCTGAATTACTTTGAATGAAGGTAGTAGATGAGGTTTTATTTTCTAGCTCTTTTTGGGCATCAGCAATAATATTTTCGACATTATTAAATAGAGATTGCGTCCATTTAACTAACAACCATCGCCAAGCAACAAAGATTAGAACAAAAACACCCCATATCCAATTAATACCCCAACGGTGAATTTGTCAACCCGTAGCGATCGCAAAAAAACTAATTACACCAAAGACAGGAATACTTAAAATTGCCCACTGCCACCACTTTAAACGAATCATTTATTTATTTCATAGATTAATCTCATAACTATTATTTTACAGTTAATGTCTTAGATGTTGATTATTGGCTAACGGCTAAGGCTTTGGGCATTTTTGGCTAAATGGCAAATAATGGGTGCAACAAATTTATCTGTAACCTTTGTAGTGATGTTGCATGCAACGTTACTACGGATTTGAATTCATTGTCAATTAAAAACGCGGTGTCGTAAAGAAGGCATTTGTATTCTCACCTGTTGTAAACGTTGAGGATTAATCTCAGCTAAAGCGATACCAATTTGTGAACCAGTACTATTTAAAATACAACCCCAAGGATCTATAATCATGGCATGACCATGACTACAGCGACGAGCATAATGATTTCCTGTTTGGGCTGGAGCAATAATATAAGCAGTATTTTCGATCGCTCTAGCTTGTAATAAAACCTGCCAATGATCTTTACCCGTATAAGCCGTAAAAGCTGCTGGAATAAAGATTACCTCAGCACCTTCTTGAGACAAATGACGGAAAACTTCAGGAAAACGAACATCATAACAAATAGATAAACCCAATTTACCTAAATCTCCCACATCACAAACTGACGGAAAAGTATTTCCAGCCATGACAGTGCTAGACTCGTCATATTTATTCCCATCAGGTACATTTACATCAAATAAATGGACTTTTTGATAACGAGCTAATTCTAAACCATTAGGAGCAACTAAAACAGCAGTATTATGTACCTTAGACTTGTCTTCAACTAAAGGAGTAGGAAAACCACCACCAAGAATCGTAACTTGAAAACGTTGTGCCATACGAATCAAAAACTTTTCGCTTTTCGAGGCAATATTATCTGCTTGAGCAATTTTTTCTTCGTTTTTACCCAAAAAAGAGAAATTTTCTGGCAAACCGATTAATTTTGCTCCTTGATTTACTGCTAACTCGATTAATTCTTCTGCCTGAGCTAGATTGTGATCTATATCAGGAGTACTCGTCATGCAAACTGCCGCTGCCAAATATGGTTTCATATGAGATGATTCAGATTAATGAAAATTTGTCTAATTTATTGGATAAACTCCCCGTAACTTTCACTTAATTCTTCCACTGCCAACTCGTAGAACTGTTGACCGTGCTCAGGAGTAGCTAAAGCTGGATTAGATCCCATTCTACCATCTGGGTAGCAGTTACGAAAGTTCTTTGCTCCATAAATAGGATGACCTGTGGATACATCTGGGTTTAAAGGTGCTGTTTTAATCGCTGACGGGTAGGCAAATTGTGTCACGGCAACTTCCGAAGGAGTAGCATGAGAACCTTCTTGGTTACCATAAAGAGTCTTCGCTAATTGATATACTTCCCGACACATAAACCAATTGGCTATCTTGCATTTTACCTGTTCATGATTAGGTAAGTTTAAACTATCTAAATGATCGTAAGTTTGAGAAAAAGCAGCTTTTAAAGTCGCAATGTTACCTCCATGTCCATTGATAAAAAAGAATTTACGAAAACCAGCTTTAGCTAAAGAAGTTAGATAATCTTGGACATAAACAATTAAAGTTGTCGGACGTAGGCTAATACTACCAGGGAAGGCTGTATGATGGAGAGCCATACCTACATTCATTGTGGGGGCAACTATTGCATCGGTTTTTTCTCCTACTCCAAGGGCAATTTTTTCAGCACAAATAGCATCAGTACCAATTAAACCTGTAGGCCCGTGTTGTTCTGTAGAGCCGATGGGTATAATAATAGCATCTGACTTGGTTAAATAGGTTTCTACTTCTTGCCAAGTACATAAATGTAATTCCATAATTTTTTGTTACTATACAAACCTTTAAAACACTTTTATCTTAAGTTAGAATTACAGCAAAATGATTTTGAACGATTTCAACAGGTGATATCTATGGTTGTTACTCAAGTTTCTAAAAATAAAGCTGATGTTTCTGAAACTCGCCCTTGGGGTACTTTTACCACTTTAGAAGAAGCATCAGGTTATAAAATAAAGCGTATCGAAGTTGAGCCTGGACATAGATTGAGCTTACAAATGCACCACCACCGTAGTGAACATTGGATTGTCGTTTCTGGCACCGCCAAAGTAACTTGTGGTGATGAGCAGAGGATTTTAGGAGCAAATGAGTCTACTTATGTTCCTCAATGTACCGCCCATCGTTTGGAAAATCCTGGGGTAATTAAGTTAATTTTAATTGAAGTTCAAAATGGAGAATATTTAGGGGAAGATGATATTATTCGTTTTCAAGATGATTATTCCCGTAAATAGGATGTTGGGGAGAATGGAGAATGGAGAATGGAGAATGGAGAATGGAGAACGAGATTTTTTTTAATTGTCCTCGAATATATCCCTGTTGATTTGTCCATGCTTATTTCATGTTTGAAATTGTGCAATACTCTCGTAAACAGAACTGATATAATTGTGGATTAATGGTTAATAATAAGTCTGTTTTCAGGCAAAAATCAATTATTAATTATTAATTATTAATTATTAATTAAATATATATGATTAATGTTACCCAAAGAGCGATCGCAGAATTAGAAAGATTAACAAAAAATTATGATTCATCCCCTAATTATCTGAGAATTAAAATTGTTGAGGGGGGTTGTTTAGATCTTCTATATCAATTAGATTTTAGTGAAGAATGTAGCGATCGAGATTTACAATTTACTCATGATTCGGGTATGGTCATCATTACTGATCAAAAAAGTTCTGAGCATTTGCAAGATTTGACGATCGATTATTTAGAAGACATGATGGGAGGTGCTTTCCAATTCGATAATCCAGAAATTGACCATCATTGTAATTGTGGTCTTTCTTTTTCGGTGGAATCTGAAGAATAATCAGTTAAAGTCAAAATTCAAGGGGCAAAAACCAAAAGCCATTAGTAATAGTTTTAGTAATTCTCGTCTTGGTAAGCATTCCTTTGCGTCTTACGCCGACGAGGGTTTTGACCGCAATTCTCAATTCTCAATTGTTCATTCTCAATTCTGATAATGCCTAATCTAAATAGTTTCTCTCTATCCTTAGACCACGATTTGTTTGCCCAAAAATTGATCAACACTAAAAATTTACTTATCATTCAAGATTTGGATGGTGTTTGTATGGGTTTGGTTAAAAATCCTTTAAATAGAATCATTGACTATGGTTATGTCGAAGCGACTAGAAAATTGGCAGGACATTTTTTTGTATTAACCAATGGTGAACATATTGGTACATTTGGAGTTAATTCGATCGTCGAAAAGGCTTCATCTAAGGCGAATGTAAGCGATACAAACTACATACCCGGATTAGCAGCAGGAGGAATTCAGTGGCAAGATACTCACGGTAACATTAGTTATCCGGGGGTAATGGAGAGTGAATTGATTTTTTTGACCAAGATTCCGCTTTTTTTCAGAGAAAGATTAAAAAGTTTTTGCCATGAACATGCTTCTTTTTTGTCTTCGGAAGTAGTGGAAGATGCTTTAGATGCAGTTGTTCTCGATAATTTAGTTTCTCCAACCGTTAACCTCAATACTTTCTTTTCTCTATTAGAATCTCAACCTAAAATCTATATCAAGTTGCAAGAAAGCGTTCAGGACATTATGACTGAATTATTTGCTCAAGCCAAAACTCAAAACTTAGATGATTCTTTTTTTGTTCACTATGCCCCTAATTTAGGACGTAATGAACAAGGAATGGAAATTATGCGTCCTGCGACTATGAGTGATTCGGGGACGACTGACTTTCAATTTATGTTACGAGGTGCGGTGAAAGAGGCAGGGGTTTTATATTTACTCAATAATTATTATTTCCTTCGTACCGGCAAATATCCTCTCGGTGAAGATTTTAGTCCTCGACAAGTGTCTTTTCAACATGATGAGTTATTGAATCTTATTGATGATAATTTTCCTCCTGAAGATATGCCTATGATAATGGGAGTAGGAGATACAGTTAATAGTCAATCAGCTACCAAAGATGGCAAGAAAGTCTTTTTGAGAGGCGGAAGCGATCGCAATTTTTTACAATTAATTCAAGATATTGGTAAAAGATATAATACAGATAATATCATTACCTATGTTGACAGTTCTCAAGGAGAAGTTAAAAATCGTAGACCAATTAAAGTTAGTTCTGTCGATGGTACTCTCTCAGTAGTAGAAGGAGTAGGACATCCAGAAGATACGGAAGATCCTTTAAATGTTAATCTAGTGTTTGCTCAAGGACATCAACAATATTGTCAGTTTTTCTCTAATATTGCGGACAATTGGCATGGAAAAACTTGATAACAATTAACAATATCCCAAAATCTTAAACTATTAATTAATTTTTTTCATATATTTTCCCCATAACAAAGCCGCCTGTGAACTACTACTATTGGTTGGTTTATTATCATCATTACCCAACCAAACACCTGTCACTAAATTATCTTGAGGCACATAACCAATAAACCATAAATCAACACCTTTATTCGTTGTACCTGTTTTACCAGCTTCTCCTCTACCTAGATAAGCAGCTTTACCTGTACCAGAGCTGACAACTTGTTGCAACATTCTATTCATATTACTCGCAATATTTTTGTCTAATACTTGTTTTTGCTCATCTCCAAGTTGATTAAAATGATATACCTGTGTGCAGGTGCGATAATCATCAAAATCTTGACAATCTCTCCCATCTCTAATCACATTAATAGCATGGGGGCGAGACCACAATCCTTCGTTAGCAAAGGCTGTATATGCCCCTGTAATTTCCAATACATTTACTTCACTTTGACCTAAAACTAATCCGGGTACAGGATTTAAGGGTGATTGAATTCCTAACCGTTGTGCTGTATTGACTACCTTGTCTAAACCTACTTCTTGAGCTACTCTTAATGCGATCGCATTTTCAGATAAAGCCAAACCTTGAGCCATACTTACTGCCCCGGATAATCTTTCACAGGCTTTATATTGAATCCCTTGCCAACGCAAACTAGAACAGGAATAAGTTTTACTCGGACTCGCTTTATTTTCTAATGCCGCAGTATAAGCAAACACTTTAAAAGTTGATGCGGGTTGTCTTTGAGCTTGAGTCGCTCGGTTAAATTGGCTTTGCCCATAGTCTTTACCACCAACTAAAGCAATGATTTCCCCGTTACGACTATCAACAGTTGCGATCGCACCTTGAGAAAAATTATATCGTTTACCATTACTATCAATATGAGTTTTCAGACTTTCTTCAGCAAAAGCTTGTATCTTAGGATTTAAACTTGTTTCAATAATGTAATCCCCTTCTTGAATCAAATCTTTGCTTAATACTCGACTCATTTCATCAAAGACATAGCTATAAAAGTAAGGAGCAATAATTTGAGATAAAGTTTGTTTAGCTTTAGGACTAATTTTAATGGTTGAACGTCTTGCACTAGAAGCCTCCTTGTCGCTAATCATCTTTAACCGTAACATTCTCTGAATAACACGATTACGCAATCCAATAGCGGTTTTATAATCATTTACAGGATTAAAACTATTTGGTGCGGGTAACATTGCCACCAAAGTAGCTGACTCCACTAAATCCAAATCTTGAGCTGATTTATCAAAATAAAATTGGGCAGCATCTTCAAAGCCATATAAATTAATGCCTAAATAAACTCGATTAAGATAAGTTTTTAAAATATCATTTTTGCTATAAACTGTCTCCAATTTCTTCGCTACCATCATTTCTCGCCATTTACGAGCTAGATTGTTTTCTCTCCCGACATCTGGATAAATACTTCTGGCGACTTGTTGGGTTATAGTACTCGCACCCTGTTGAACTCCAGTATCTCTTTTCACTAAGATTGCCCTTAAAATACCAATAGGATCAACTCCAAAATGCCAATAGTAACGGCTGTCTTCTGAAGCGACTAATGCTTTGGGTAAATAGGGTGAAAATTCTTGTAAGCTATTTAATTCTCGATGAGGTGTATCAATACGAGGAGCGAGTAATGTTTTACCATCATCACTGTAAACTACAGTTGCACCACCTGTGTGAAAGGGTATGGGATCAACTTTATATTTCAGCCACTGTATGGTAATTAAACCCATAATGGCAATGATCATAATCATTATGGCGATTAATCCATACCTAACCAAAAGTAACCATTTTGCTGGAGAATTTTTGAAACTTATTTCTACCGCATCAGCTAAGTCTGGAGGGGCGAGGGTAATGACATCGTTGTGACTGAGATTGACTGATTGATAACGTTTTTTGCCTAAATAAATACCGTTGGTTGATTTTAAGTCTTGGATAATAAATTGTTTAGGATTATTTTCATCTCTTTCAATGGCACAGTGGCGTGTGCTAACAATTTCACTACGAATAGCTATATCACAATTACTACGACTACGTCCTATAATATATCGATCGCCGAGTAAAGGGCGAGAAAAAGAGTAATTTTTTCCATCCCTTATATATTTAATGTGAACAGTTGGTACTTTTGCATTAGCCTTGAGAGCGGGGAAATTTAATTTTACTTGTATTGTTTGCAAAACCCCCGTAAATATTTGACTCACAGGAGAGGAATCAGTCGATTTTTTAGGCATAACTCAAGGTGACACTATCCATAATAACAAGTACAAGTATAAACCATGTCAAAAAAAGTTCATGGTCGATCGAAGGACAAAAGACAAAGGTCATTTGTGAAAATAGCTTGAAATCTTTGATCTTTTGGTCAAATGTTTAAAAGAATAAAGTTAAAGCTGAGAGGATCAAAGCTTCACTCCACTCTACTGTCGCTCCATAGGTATCTCCTGTATGACCTCCCAATTTATAATTGAACCACCATCCTGTAAATAATGCGATCGCACTAGCTATTGAATTAATCATTAAGATCATTATTAAAGAGTGATGAACATAAAAATATTCCCATAACCCCACAGGAACAATAAATAAAGACGCAAAAATTACATCTAAGGGTAAATCTAGATTTTCTTTCAAAAAAGCACCTTTACCTTCTTTTCTTAAGTAATCATATAAGACGATCGTCATTAATTGTCCCCAACGAGCCCAACTCATTGCCAAAATCAATCCGCACAAAATCTGTTCTTGAAGAGAAAACAAAGCCCCAAACTTTAAAGCTATTAAAATAATTGCTGACATAACTCCAAACGCACCTGTACGACTATCACGCATTACTTCTAATTGCCTTTTTTGATCTCCTAGTATTGCTAAACCATCTGCCGTATCCATTACCCCATCTAAATGTAAACCTCCTGTCAAATAAATACCTAAAGCAACCAGAAAAATTGCAATCATCAAAGAGGAAAAACCAATAATATAAAATATATTGGATATCAAACCTAATACAGTAGCTAATAAAATTCCTATCCCAGGTAGCCAAATAGCAATGGAAAGAAAATCTATAGGAAAAAAAGCAGGAACATTGATTGTGGTGTAAAAAAGAACAGCACCAAAAAAAGAAGGGATTAATTTTTTCATCATGCTCCAAGATTTTTTAAAATTAACCTGAACAAAAACTTAATTTTAGGTTAAGATTAGGTGGTAGTGAAAAAAGAAAATTTATTACATATCTAAATTCGCTATTAGAATTAAAATTGCTATATTAGGATTAAAATGAATCTTGACTTTTTTGTCGAAAAGATTATAGTCCAAAGCGGTCTTCAGTGAACAGATTCTGTATCTGTATCTGGACGTGAGCAAAATACCCATATTAATGTTATTTATTTACTATTAGTAGGTAGAGTAACATAGCTGTCTGCTGCTCAAAAATAATTAATTACCTCTTTTAATAGTAAAGATGCATTAATTATAAAAACATTATCTATCAATCACAACAATCAAAAAATAGCTGATTTGCTCCCTAAAATTAAATAAGAATTATTGTTGAACTACAACAAACATCGAAAAAAAAGGGGCAATTTGATAACCTATATTAAGTTTAATAACCAGTAATTAGTCAGCATAGAGAGTTCAAAAGGTCAATAACTATGAATCATCAAACCAACAATTGTCAACTACCAGCACCTTGCATTATTGAGTCAGGTATTTTAGTTAATAACGAAGATATAAGAAGATTAATCAATGATTTAACTCAAGTACGTTACATACACGATATTGATGGTGTTGTGCAGAATCAAGGACAAGGTTGGATTTTAGAAGTATTTAATAATCCTAATCAAGCGACTATCGTTGTTAATAATAGTTTATATATCAATATTCAAAGCTTTGACTATCTCAAACTTAATCAAGTATCTCCCTACGAAACCTACTTTGATTTAATTCAAGATAATCGTACTCTTCGCTTAATTCCTCTCGCCACAGTCCATCAAGAACAACAGCAACAAGCCTCTAAAAATCTAGGTTTTGATCAGGATAATTTCGATGAAATGTTAGGAGAAGTATTTTCTGCTAAATGGGATGTACAATGCGACGATGATTTTATCTAGAACGAATACTAATATTTATAGCAAAATTCAGATATTTTTTCTTAGTAAATCTTGAGCAAACACGAAGACGATAGTTTGTTTGTATTAAATACTGGTATATTTTGTACCATAGTGGTCATCAGTAAATCCTTCGTAACTGAATTAACTATCAACTATCAACTATCAACTATCAACTATTAAGTGGTTTTTTCTTATTCTTTAACCGCCTCTTGTTCTCGTACAAAGGCACGAGCGGGAGTTTTCTCTACTCCTCATGGAGATGTTCATACTCCTAAATTTATGCCTGTTGGTACTGTCGGTACTGTCAAAGGTATTACACCAGCTCAATTACATGGTATGAATGCCCAAATGATTTTAGGTAATACTTATCATTTACATATTCAACCAGGTGAACAAATTATTGCCAAGGCTGGTGGTTTACATAAATTTGTCGGTTGGGATAAGCCGATGCTAACGGATTCAGGTGGTTTTCAGGTTTTTAGTTTGGCAGATTTACGACAAATTACCGATGATGGGGTCAAGTTTCGATCGCCTCGAGATGGCAGAATAATTAATATGACGCCAGAGCATTCGATTAAGATTCAAAATGCTTTAGGTGCAGATGTGATTATGGCTTTTGATGAATGTCCTCCTGCGACGGCTACCAGAGAAGAGGTCGAAAAAGCGGTAGAAAGAACTTATGCTTGGCTCGAAAGATGTATTCAAGCCCATGCAAAACCTGATACACAAGCTTTGTTTGCCATCGTACAAGGAGGAATTTATGCTGATTTACGTACTAAGTCAGCGAAAGATTTAGTTAAGTTGGATTTACCTGGTTATGCCATTGGTGGTGTGAGTGTGGGAGAAAAACCAGAGTTAATTCATCAGATTGTTAAATGGACAACTCCCTTGTTACCTGAGAATAAACCTCGTTATTTGATGGGGGTTGGTACTTATAAAGAAATGGTTATTGCGATCGCATCAGGAATTGATATATTTGATTGTGTAATACCCACTCGTGTGGGTAGACATGGTGCAGCTTTAGTACAAGGAGAGCGTATTAATCTTAAGAATGCTCCTTATAAAGAAGATTTTACGCCTTTAGATCCTGAATGTAGTTGTTATACTTGTACTAATTTTACCCGTGCTTATCTTTCTCACTTAATGCGATCGAGGGAGATGTTAGGTTTAATTTTAATTTCATTACATAATCTACACGAAATGATCTCTTTTACTAATAAAATTCGTGAAGCGATTATCAATGATACTTTTGTAGAAGAGTTTGGTCATTGGTTAAAATCCTAAAAGAACTCAGAACTCAGAACTCAGAACTCAGAACTTTTAACTTAGACTAAATCAGGACTTACGCAAAAGACATGATAATAGAAGGAGATTTTAATTCTTTTTTCAAATAATTAGAAAGTAAAGAATGCTTAACTTCATAAATCGTTTTACCTGTTGAATACGCTATTTGTTTTAATTTTAACCAGACAAATATTGCACAATTTATATGATTTCTCTGAATCCTTTCCTTTCGACATTGACAACATTCTATCCCCGTTAATTGCTTTTCTTCTCGGTGAAATTCCTCAATTTTCCAACGAATGCTACACTCTTTTCGTACACCATTTGCCGATTTTTGAGCTTTGTCATTTGTTATGACAAAATCCGTCCTATTGGTAGAAAGATGATAAAAAATAGTTTTAACGTAATTTTACCATGAGCAGATTCTAATACTATAGTTAATCAATACTGATTCACTGTAACTATTAATAAATAAGGGCTATGTTCTTATTTTTTCTTTTTGTTTGCGTAAGTCCTGTTCTTAACTTTTGTTCGTATTTTAATTTTTCGGCATATTTACCCAGCTTTTTATCATTTTATTCTCAAGAAAAACTCATTATCGATCGCTATAATCAGTCTATATATTAGTTGAATGGTAATTTTCCGACTAAAGTCATGAAAGGTTTTCGTAAATGGATTTTCGTCACTACAATCGTGACTATCTCCGGATTAACTGGTTTAGTTTATCAAGCAGGAGGTTGGGACGATTTCAAATTAAAATATTTTCATGTGAGCAGTGTTCTTCATAACCAAGAAAAAGAATTAAATGATATTAGAACACAAAACATTGATGTCCAAGAAAATAGCAGAATTAATTTAGACCAATTGCTCAATGGAGACCCTCCCAAAGATGGTATTCCTAGTCTCGATAATCCTCAGTTTGATAGTGCGAGCAACACACCATTTTCCTCGAAAGAATTGGTAATTGGGATCATGGTAAATGGAGAAGCAAAAGCTTATCCTATTGGAATTATGAATTGGCATGAAATCGTTAACGATACTGTAGGAGGTCTCAATCTGACTATTTCTTATTGTCCTTTATGTGACACTATCGTTGCTTTTGAAAGAGGAAATTCTACTTATGGAGTCTCAGGAAAATTATATCAAAGTTGTTTGGTAATGTTCGATCGCTCTGATGACACTCTTTATGCTCAACCTTGGGCATTAGGAATTATTGGTAAACAGGTTAACAGTTCTCTCCAAAGAATACCTGCGATTCAGACTACTTTAGAAAATTGGTTAAATAAATATCCAGACAGTAAAATTTTGTCGACCAAAACTGGATATAGTCGGGATTATTTTCGCTACCCTTACGGTAATTATAAAACTAATCAAAATATTATTTTTCCCGTCAGAAATCAAGATAAGCTAACTTTCCATCCCAAAGCGATCGTCACTTATATTTGGAAAAATGATGGTAAAATAGTTCAAAATAAATTTTCAGGCACAAGTTATTCGTAACTCTTGTTTGAGATATTGGATGGATGGTAAAAAAGAGGATAAAATTAATCGCTTTGCTTTAAATAAATATACAAAAGTATTAGCTGATCATCCTCATTTTCCTTGGGCAGCTAAATTAAATTCAATGGCTAGACAAGCATCAGCCGAAAGAGCTTGGTCAGCTATCTCTGGCTTCTTTGATAACTGTAAGAAAAAGGTATCAGGAAAAAAGGGATACCCTCGCTTTAAGAAGAATAGTCGTTCTGTGGAATATAAAACTTCAGGTTGGTCATTATCTGATGAGAGAAAATATCTCACAATGACCGATCACTTTGGTATCGGTTATTGCTTCTGAAATATTGTAAAATGATATTAAGAATTATTGAATCATTGTATTAATAAGTAAAACCACTTAATTAAACATAAAATATCTTAAGCTTTTTTTACAAGAGCGTTATAAACTCAAAGCGAATTTACGACTTAAGTTGACTAACTTGTTTGATTAATTGGATTAAACAATTATGATTCAAGGCAGTTATTACAAGAAGAGTACGAGGCATTAGTGATAATGGGTGTATCAAACAACAAGTCAGAATTTTTCTCGTCTCCATTCTATTCAGATAACAATACTCTACTAATATTGCTATTTGTAGATAATCGTCATAGTTCACGAAAAAATATTGAACAAATTAAATCATACTTACAAACACTCAGTAAAGATTATCATTTTGATTGGCGGATATTGGAAATTAGTGAATATCCCCATTTAGTTGAACATTTTAAATTGGTTGCAACTCCTGCTCTCGTTAAGGTTAATCCACCACCACAACAAACTTTAGCAGGTAATGATTTAACTGCAAAATTACAAAAATATTGGTATAAATGGCAAACTTCACTACAAGAAAATCATGATATTTTTCAAGATTCCTTTGATGAAGATATTTTACTTAAAACCTGTTTGCCTTCATCGGAATTAATACGTTTGAGAGATGATATTTTTGGATTAAGAACAGAAGTAAAGCAATTAAAACAAATCCTCAAATTCAAAGAGGAAATGTTAGCAATGTTAGCTCATGATTTGAGAAGTCCTTTAACTGCCGCGTCGATTGCCGTAGAAACCATAGAATTAGCTCATAAAAAAACAGATTCAGTACCAAACGAAAGATTGTATGGAAAGCTGTTCAAACATGCGAAGACTCAGTTGTCGACCATGAATACAATGATAACTAATTTATTACAAGTTTCTCAAGATGTTAACTATCAACTCAACATAGTACCTGTGAAAGTAAATTTGTTAAATCTTTGTCAAGATATTATAAATAACTTACCTTCAGAATTGAAAGAACAAGAACGCTCAATTCTTCAAGACATTCCTCAAGACTTACCTGAAGTCTATGCTGATTCTCAATTAATTCGACAAGTTATCATTAATTTACTCGAGAATGCGATTAAATATAGTCCTATTTCAGCTCCAATTATTCTATCAATTATTCATAAAACAACACCAAAAGTACAAATTAGTATAATTGATGAAGGTTCGGGTATCCCTGACAAACAGAAAAAATCAATTTTTCAAGGTGGTTTTCGATTACAAAGAGACTCTAATGCTGAGGGCTATGGCATTGGTTTGGCTTTTTGTCAGCAAATAATTAATGCTCATTACGGGCAAATTTGGGTTGATGATAATGGTAATCAAGGTAGTTGTTTTCGTTTAACCCTACCTGTTTACCGTTGAATGTGATACCCATATTAAGATAAAATATAGCTGAAAAGAGCTGGAGAATAGTCTATTATGAATAAATATTTTTTGACTACCATTGCAATTTTAACGAGTTTTCTAATTACCAATTCTAGTAAAGCAGAGAATCCTGCTCACGTGCAGCAATTATTAGAAACAAATCAATGTATGGGATGTGATTTGCAAGGTGCTGATTTATCAGAAACTCATTTAATTGGTGCTGACTTGAGACGGGCTGACTTGCATAATGCTAATTTAGCAGATGCGAATTTAGAAGGTGCCGATTTAGACGGTGCTAACTTACAAGGTGCTAATTTAGATCATGCTTTTCTAACCAATGCAACCATGAATTACGCTAACCTTAATAACGTAACTTTAACTTATGCGACAATTTATGATGCTCAACTATATGGGGCAACGATGAATAATATGAATATTCAAAATGCTTCTATCTTTGAAACCAATATTGGTGTCGGTGGTGAATACCAAGAGTTGATTGAGAATGAATAATTGCTTTTAATATCGACGGCATGACTGAAGGAATAACTGGAAGTTAAATTAAGATAGAATTGTTGTTGGCAATCAAATGGGTATTATCTACAATAATGGTTACAACAAATTGTTCTATTAAAAATTTTTTAAGCAAACAAAAAAACTATTTTTCTACGGATGTCACTAAACCTTGGGGTTTTCGTTTACAACAACTAAAAAAATTAAAATCAGCTATTATTTCTCGACAGGATGAGATTTTAGTTGCTTTGAAAGCAGATTTAGAGAAGCCCACTTTTGAGGGTTGTTTTGAGTTAATGGTTGTACGAGACATTGATTATGCCATTAAAAATTTATCAAAATGGGTTAAGCCTCAATCCGTAAAAAGTGATCTTGCTTTGTTTCCTAGTAGTGCGAAAATTTATCCTGAGCCGTTAGGTATCGTTTTAATTATTAGTCCTTGGAATTATCCTTTTTCTTTGATGATTTCTCCTTTAATTGGTGCGATCGCTGCGGGTAATTGTGCTATGTTAAAACCATCAGAATTATCTCCCCACACATCGACGGTTTTAACTAAATTAATTAGAGATACCTTTGCTCCTGAATATATTTACATTCAAGAAGGCGGGGTAGATGTTGCCCAAGAATTATTATCCTTAAAATTTGACCATATTTTCTTTACAGGGGGAACCAAAGTTGGTCAAATTGTCATGTAAACCGCCGCTAAAAATTTAACTCCTGTCACCTTGGAATTAGGAGGAAAAAGTCCCTGTATTGTAGATAAAGATGTCAACTTAACCGAAGCTGCAAAACGAATTACTTGGGGTAAATTTATTAATGCTGGACAAAGCTGTATTGCACCAGATTACATTCTAGTAGATAGTCAGATTAAAACAGATTTAATTATAGAAATTAAACAATGTATTGATAATTTTTTCGGTGATAATCCTGAACAAAGTGATGATTATGCCCGTATTATTAATCAAAAACAATTTGAAAGATTATGTCATCTTTTAACAGATGGCAAGATAATTGTGGGAGGAGAAAACAATCTTCAGAATAAATATATTGCACCGACAGTTTTAGATGATGTGTCCCTCGATTCATCTGTGATGGCAGCAGAAATTTTTGGGCCTATTTTACCAATTATAAAATATACAACTCTAGATGAAGCGATCGCTTTAATTAACAGTAAACCCAAACCTCTGGCTTTATATTTCTTCTCCAATAACAAGCAAAAACAAAACCAAATATTAAGACAAACTTCCTCAGGTGCATTATCATTCAATGAAACAATGATGCATGGAAATATAAACGATTTACCTTTTGGTGGTGTTGGAAATAGTGGTATCGGTGCATACCATGGCAAAGCTAGTTTTGATATCTTTTCTCATCAAAAAAGTATTTTTTATCGTCCATTTTGGGGGGATTTGAATTGGCGTTATGCTCCCTATAAAGACAATATTGTCAAGATATTTAGACAAATATTTACACGGTGAGAAAAAGCCATCAGAATTGAGAATTAAGAACTGATGTTACGCAAAAGACTTCTGGAAAAGAGACAACACTTGTAGGGGCAGAATATAATGTTACTCATAATAGAAATAGGTGACAAATTTTTGAGTACTCTGTCTTATAGTTAACAAATCCAGATCAAAAATGTTAATTTTCAGTGTCCTCTGCGTTCTCTGTGGTTAAATAATAAACAAAGGTTAGAGATTCCCACCAGATTTGAACGAAAATGCCAAGACATCGACAATCAAAAAAGTTAAGTGCGTAATATCAGTTAAGAATTGGAATTTTCTTTTTAAAAGACAATGATTAATTTACTCGTAAACTGGATTTAAAAACGATAGAGATATATACAACATCTCTAAATTTATACCCTTTGATATAAATGTTAGTAATCAGAGCAATATTGAGAACAAACAAAAATGTAATAATCATAAAGTAAATATTTTGCCAGTGAGTAAAATATCCTAACTAGACTATCTCTGTAACAACTATAGAAGCTCAGTTATAAATATCAAAAATGAAAAATTTAAGAGAATTATTATTTCCAAAAAAAACAAAAAATAAAAAAAGTAAAAAAAGTAAAGGACTTCCTCCGATGAAAAGGAGTCCTCGTGGAGTAGAAATTAAAACCGACGCTGAAATTGAAATTATGCGTACCTCTGGCAAAATAGTTGCCATTGTTTTAAAAGAAATTAGTGAAATTGCTCAAGCAGGGATGACAACTGCTGATTTGGATGCCCATGCAGAAAAAAGAATTAGAGAAATGGGAGCAACTCCTAGTTTCAAAGGTTATCATGGGTTTCCTGCATCTATTTGTTCTTGTATTAATGATGAAGTCGTTCATGGCATTCCTAGCGATGAGAAAGTGATCAAAATGGGAGATATTATCAAAATTGATACAGGTGCTTTTTATGAAGGTTATCATGGGGATTCTTGTATTACTGTTCCCATTGGTAAAGTAAAACGTAGTACTCTGAAGCTATTGGAAGTAGCAGAAAATGCGATGTATAAAGGAATTGCTCAAGTAAAATCGGGTAATTGCTTGATGGATATTGCTGGTGAGATTCAAGACTATGTAGAAGCTCATGGTTTTTCGGTGGTGGAAAATTTTGTCGGCCATGGTGTAGGACGTAATTTGCACGAAGAGCCTTCAGTTTTTAATGTGCGAACTAGAGATTTGCCTAACGTACAATTAAAGACTGGAATGACATTAGCGATCGAACCAATTGTTAATATGGGTAGTAAACAGACTCGTACTTTAAAAGATCATTGGACAGTCGTAACAATTGATAAACAACTATCTGCACAGTTTGAACATACTGTTTTAGTGACAGATAATGGTTATGAAATTTTGACAAATCGGGAAAATCTGGAAAAATAATTTATTTTTTTTGCCAATAGTTTTATTTTAGACAATAATAAAATCTAAGCGTTATTTTTTTGTTTTCATATTCTTTAAACCTACTAAAGAGCAATGATAAACAAGAAAATATTCGGAGAAATTAGACGACTAATCGATCAACTATCAACTATCAACTATCAACTATCAACTATCAACTATCAACTATCAACTATCAAAATGTCCTCAATTAAAATAGTACCCGATCGTCAAATATTAGTAGATCAAGCCTCAGAATTAATTATTACCAAAATAAAAGAAGCGATCGCTAAAAAAGGAATTTGTACCATAGCCTTAGCAGGTGGTAGCACACCTAAACCCATTTACGAAAATATTGCCAAAGCCAAGTTATCTTGGGAGAAAATCCATGTTTTTTGGGGTGATGAACGTTATGTATTACCAACTCATCCTGATAGCAATTATAAAATGAGCGATGAGGCATGGTTAAGTAAAGTTGATTTTCCAGCTAGTAATATTCATCAAGTACCCACCGATGCTAATAATCCCCAATTAGATGCGGATAAACATAATCAAGAATTGTTAGACTTTTTTGATGTTGCCCAAGGTAATCCTTGTTTTGATATCATTTTATTGGGCATGGGTGATGATGGGCATACTGCTTCTCTTTTCCCTTATACAGATGCTTTAAAAGTTAGCGATCGTCTAGTTACGGTTGGTAATAAAGGAGATAATCAACGTATAACCTTTACCGTACCATTAATTAACAACGCCAACTGTGTAATTTTCTTGGTATCGGGAGCGAATAAACAACAAGCCTTACTCGAAGTTTTTAGTCAAGAAGCTGATAGTAATCAATATCCCAGTAAGCTAATTCAACCTCAAGGAGAATTAATTTGGTTGATCGACCAAATAGCAGGAGCTAAAATAGAATAATTTAAAAAAATATTGATAGCAGAATTCTCAAATATGAAGAAATTGTAAAAGTTCAAAGTAAAATAGGTATAGTATTTTCTTTTTTGAAAAGCATTTTAAACCCTTGACCAAAATATTTCATCCTGTTGCTGAAGCATTCATATCGTCTTCGTGGGAGGCATTATGCTTCGCACTCAAGATGAGGTTTGAAATCGCCTTTATTCTATAAATAAAAATATTTTCTTGGTTTCAGAACTAAAATCCTTGTTTTATAATAGTTTCAAATTAAATTATCAATAACTTCATAAATCTTAGCAGCGCTATATAAAAAATTAAAATAAAAAAATCATGAATAATTCTGCTAATGAATCTAATAATTCCCCTGAAATAATTACCAATGTAGTTAAAGATTGTAATACTTTACCCACAAAACCCATTTCATCACAGACTAATCCTTTGGGCAGCCCACCTACACATATTCAAACCTTGTTAGCCACTTTAGTTCATGTACAAACGAAAGTAGAATTAGAACTACCCATTCATTTTACCGTAATTCATATTGGTAAACCCAATGAAGAAGTACCTCCAAACGTTGATGTATCTGGGTTTCCCCATTCACAAGTAGTGTCTCGTATTCATGCGAATATTATTCGAGACGGAGATGATTTTTATATTGAAGATAAGGGCAGTGCCAATGGTACTTACATTAATCATACTCCTTTACCCGTGGGAAATCGTCATCGTTTAAAAACAGGCGATCGCATTGCCTTAGGAAAAGAAGATAAAGTTAGTTTTATCTTTCAATTAAAAGTTTAACGACTCCTCACCGTAAACAGTCAAGGATTCAAATTTAGTAATTACTGGCTAAAAACTACCAATAACCTGAAAATTGATTTTGAACAAAATCTGATAATTAATAGTTTATATAGCAGAGAACTGGTTAATTCGGATATTGATAATTCCTAAAAGTATTGCTGTATCGAGATTTTAACCTTTGTCCTTTGCTATAGTTAATGGTGACAGACCTCAATTATTAATCTTAGAATTGTGTCTATTCCCATCTATATTGTAAAAAGTATTGACATTGTGGCAAAAAAAAGAGATAATAATAGTTTGTGTAAACTTTAGCACTATAAAAAATCTTGGCTAACGTTATCATAATCGGAGCCCAGTGGGGCGACGAAGGAAAAGGAAAAATAACCGATTTACTCAGTAAGTCAGCAGACGTAGTGGTTCGCTCTCAAGGGGGAGTGAATGCTGGTCATACCGTCGTAGTAAATGATCAGACCTTTAAGTTACACTTGATCCCCTCAGGAATCTTATATCCTGAAACCGAGTGTATTATTGGTTCGGGAACTGTAATTGATCCAGAGGAACTTTTACAGGAAATAGATCAACTCATCGAACTGAACATCTCTATAGATAATTTATTTATCTCTCAAACTGCTCATTTAACGATGCCCTACCATCGTATTTTAGATCAAGCGGCAGAAGAGAAAAGAGGAAAATATAAGATTGGCACTACAGGTAGAGGTATCGGTCCTACTTATTCGGATAAAGCCGAAAGAATTGGTTTGCGTATGCTCGATTTAATCGAGTGCGATCGTCATCCCGATAAAATAGAATGGACAGTTAACTATAAAAATGCGGTTCTTGAAAAATTATATGGGTTACCGCCCCTCAATGCTAAAGAAATCCTTGAAGAATATAGAGGTTACGCCGAACGTTTACGTCCTTATATCATTGACAGTTCATTAAGAATTGATCAAGCTGTTAGGAAGAAAAAAAATATCTTATTTGAAGGTGCTCAAGGAACACTTTTAGATTTAGATCATGGTACTTATCCTTATGTGACATCCTCCAATCCTATTGCAGGCGGAGCTTGTGTCGGTGCAGGTGTAGGGCCTACTATTATCGATCGCATCATTGGTGTAGCAAAAGCTTATACCACTCGTGTAGGGGAAGGCCCTTTTCCTACAGAACTAGATGATGATATTGGTCTTCATTTAGGCGATCGAGGAGCCGAATTTGGTACAACTACAGGTCGTCGTCGTCGTTGTGGTTGGTTTGACGGCGTAATTGGTAGATATGCCGCTAGAATTAACGGTTTAGACTGTTTAGCGATAACCAAACTTGATGTACTCGATGAATTAGATGAAATCAAAGTTTGTGTTGGCTATGAAATAGATGGTGAAATATCGAAAGAATTTCCCACCCATGCAAGTCAATTTGCCAATTGTAAACCACTGTATGAAACCCTAGAGGGGTGGCAACAGTCCACTAGTGATTGTCGTACTTTGGATGAATTACCGAAAAAAGCATTAGAATATTTAAAATTTTTGGCTGGATTGATGGGATTGCCCATCGCCATTGTTTCTTTAGGAGCTAGTAGAGATCAGACTATTATTGTCGAAGATCCCATTCATGGTCCCAAAAGAGCATTGTTAAATGCCAACGGAGACCCGATTAATTCTTGAGTAACTCCCATTATATAATTTAATTTTGTCGTCATAGTTAGCCTGAAAATTAATTTCTGCCGAGAAATATTAATAACATTAAAACTTATAAGGAAATTAGGTAAAAAAAATGGAAATAACCTTAGAATGTCAGGCTAGACCTGAAGCTAGTAAACCTCGAGCATTACGTAGAGAAGGATTGATTCCTGCTAATTTATATGGTCATAAAGGTGCAGAATCAATGTCTTTGGTATTCGGTCAAAAACAAGCCATTAATCTGTTAAAAAAAGCATCTTTGAATAATACTTTAATTGACTTAACCATTTCTGATCTTGATTGGAAAGGAACAGTTTTAATTAGAGAAGTTCAATCCCATCCTTGGAAACGTACTGTGCATCATATTAGCTTTTTCTGCCCTTCTGCGGATAAAGAAGTTGAAGTAATTGTACCGTTAAAAATTGTGGGTAAATCAGTTGGTATTGCTCAAGGTGGTATCTTAGAGAAATCATCAACACAAGTCAAAATTCGCTGTTTACCCGATCAAATTTTAGACTTTTTGGAGATGGATATCACTAATATTGATATTGGTCAACGCTTTCAAGTTAGCGATTTAGTTCTTCCTGAGGGACTGGTTGTATTAGATGACCCTAATAAGAATTTGATCGGTATTGCTGCACCTCGTAAAAAAGAGTAAAGCTCAATACTTTGATCTTTTCCAATATAGAAGCCGTTTACTAAAATTGTTTAGTAGACGGTTTTTTATCATCAAGGTCAATCAGAATTGAGAATTGAGAATGAATGGTCGATAACCTCTTTTCTTTGGGTATAAACTATCTCTGATTATTATTTCAATAAATGAAAATCTTGCATTGGTAAATATTGGCAAATATATTACTCTGATTAAGTTTTAATACTTTATCCAGTTAAGATGAAAGACGCTATAGTAAAAATAAATTTTAAAAATCAAGCAGATGGATAATCCTTTTTTTGACCCCAATAATCAATCAGATGTTATACAGGATGATAATTCTTTTGACAGGGAAGAAGATAAACCTATATCCCCACAAACGAAAAAAACCATGCAAAAATTATTTACTGTTCTTATCAGTATTGGTTTAATTATCGGAATTATTTCTTCTTGGGTAATTGTTAAATTGATGAACAAATATGGTTTAACAGAAAAAACAAATCAATTAGAACCAATCCAAAAATAATAAATATGAATTCAAAATTACTATTAATCGATCGACTAATTAACTAAATTAAAATCAATTATATATTTCTTTTCTATTGTCCTATTGATCGATGTAAACTTTTATCTGTGTACGTTTAAAATACTTTTTTAATAATTATTGCAAACAAATTATCTACGGTTCATAAATCTGAGAAACGCTATATAATGAAGGTTAAAATCACCAAATTTTAGAATTTGTTAGTTTTTTTGATTACTTAATTGGGAATAATATTATGCCTCAATATGAAGGTATTAGAGTGAGTAATGAATTTATTAATCTTTGTGAAGCTCAATTAAGTTTACTATTTCATGATTTTGTTGTACAGGAAACTGCAATTTATTTAACGGATAATTATCATCAAGAACCTAAATTGATTCCAATTATCGTTTATCCTGATTCTTCTCGTACATCAGAAAACAATTTATTGCCTTCTTTTTCTCAAACGTTAATAAATGAAGGGGTGATTGACGTATTGGATAATACTTTGGAAGAACAAATTTTTTCCGAGCAAGAGATTAATAGCGATGCATCCAATCAATTAGTTTTACCCCTAATGTATGAAGATATTGTTTTTGGTTTACTCGCTACTACCAGAAAAAATCAGTCTTGGCAATCCCATGAAATTTTAAAAATCAAGGAAATGGCCCAAACTTTAGCCATTGCTCGTTTACTCGAACAAAAACAACAAGTATTAGAAACTAAATATAATAATTTACAAGAGTTACAAGATTTAAAAAATGAGCATTTGGATGATTTTCTTCATCAACTAAAAAATCCTCTTACTGCTATTCGTACGTTTGCTAAATTGTTGTTAAGAACTATTTTACCTGATGATCCTAGTCACCATACTAGTCAAAGTATAATTCGAGAAAGCGATCGCTTAAAAGATTTAATTACAGATTTTAATCAACAATGGCAACGACCTCACAGTAATACTGTCACCCTAGCTGGAAATCAATCCACTAGTTTTTTCTTGACCGAACATATAGAATTATTAACTAAATTTGACATAATTGAAGTTCTCATTCCTATTATTGAAACCATCGAAATTATTGCCGCCGAAAAAAATATTCAAATTTATCGTAATCTAAATAATTCTTTACCTTTAGTAATTAGTAATCAAAAAGCTCTAACTGAAATAATCAATAATTTGCTAGAAAATGCGGTTAAATATACTCCTGAAAAGGGTTCAATTTTAATAGAAATAGACATCAATAAAAATAACTTAATCCAAATTAAAATTTTTGATACAGGTTATGGTATTCCCTTAGAAGATCAAGCTCATATATTTGAAAGACATTACCGAGGATTCCAAGAAGCAATACAGATAAAAGGTAGTGGTTTAGGACTTGCGATCGTCAAAGAACTATGCGACAAAATCAATCTCAATATTACGATGATTAGTCCTTATTTTTGGTTACAAAATCAACAATATAACGGGACACAATTTTGCTTAACTTTTATGGAAAAATAATTTTTAAAATAAAATTATAAAAATAAATACTCAATTTAAAAAACTCAATTTATCCTTGAATTAGCAATGCATTGTTAAACTAATAAAATAAATAATTCACAAAAAATTATATGGAAACTTACAAAATCGGTATTATTGGCGGTAGTGGCTTATATAAAATGGAAGCCTTGGAAAATGTCAAAGAAATAACTCTCAATACACCCTTTGGTAAACCCTCCGATAGCTTTATCGTCGGTACATTAGATGGAGTAGAAGTCGTTTTTTTAGCCCGTCATGGTAGAAATCATCATTTATTACCTTCGGAATTGCCTTTTAGAGCTAATATTTATGGTTTAAAGCAATTGGGAGTAGAATATCTCATTTCTGCATCGGCAGTGGGTTCATTAAAAGCTGAAATTAAACCTCTAGATTTAGTTATACCAGATCAATTTATCGATCGCACTAAAGATAGAAAAGCAACTTTCTTTGGCAATGGAATAGTTGCTCACATCGCTTTTGGTCATCCAGTATGTAACATATTAGGTAATGTGTTAGCCCAAGCCATAACCAGACTTGATTTACCCAAAATTGACTTACATCATGGTGGTACTTATGTTTGTATGGAAGGGCCCGCCTTTTCCACCATAGCCGAATCTAACCTTTATCGTAGTTGGAATGCAAGTATCATTGGCATGACCAATTTAACCGAAGCTAAACTAGCCAGAGAAGCCGAAATTGCCTATGCAACCCTCGCTCTCGTTACCGATTATGACTGTTGGAATCCAGACCATGATCATGTCACCGTGGAAACAATTATTGATAATCTTCATCAAAATGCCACCAATGCTCAGAAAGTGATTAGGGAAAGCATCAGATTAATTACTGAAAATCCTTTTGTTAGTCCTGCTCATTCCGCCTTACAATCAGCTATTTTTACTCCTTTAGATAAAGCACCAACAGAGACTAAAGAGAATTTATCCGTCATATTGAAAAAATATCTGTAAACCATTACTTTTAAAACTTGGAATTGACTGACAAAAGTAATGATTGAATCGAAAATCAACTCGAAAATAGCAGAAATTTTCTCAATGAATTTGAGATGGATTCTAATTTTGCATAGAGAAATAACAAAGCAAAAACTATTTAAGTAATCAAGCGGGTACAAGTAATTGTAAAATTAAACAAGTTTTTAACAAGGAAATCTTTGTTGTCAAACTATGTCTGTGTCTGTCTATTGATTTAAGAAATGCTTGTTAGAAAAAAAATTGATTACTATTTAATCACTGCCATTTTATTAATATTCGGGATTGATTTGTTAATTTTCTGGTTCAGTCCCTCGGTTTTAATCCCTATTACTTGGACAATCCTTAGTCTTAATATCAAAGGATGGATATGTAGTTGGAACCATCATCATCAACATTGTAAGTTTTTTAATCGCCCTTGGGCAAATCGTTTGCTGGAATTAATGATGGGCTTACATACAGGAATTGTGGGAGAACTTTGGGTTTTACACCACAATCTTGGTCATCATGTTAATTATTTAGACCAATCTAAAGATGAATCTGGTTGGAAGACTCGAAAGGGTAAATTAATGTCTCAGCTTGAATACACGATTAAAGTTTCGATGATGGCTTATCCTACCGCCTTAACAGTTGGGAAACGTCATCCTAAATCTCGTCGAAGATTAGTCGAAAATATGATCTTGACGGCATTTGTCTTAACCTTATTATCTTGGATTAATTGGGTTAACACTGTCATTATTTTCAGAATTCCCATGGTTTTTTTATTACTTATGACAGTTTATGTGACTTATGATCATCATGCGGGATTAGATGATCAAGATCCTTACCAAGCAACTTATAATATTACTGATCGCTGGTATAACTTTTTTACTTGTAACTTGGGATATCATACTGCTCATCATATTCAATATGGTCGTCATTGGAGTGAGCTACCAGAATTTCATGAACAAATTAAGGCTAATATTCCTTCTCACTTATACAAAAAAGCTGGGTTTCCTTTTGCTTTAATGACTAGAATGGAAAACAAATTTTTGAGATCACGAACAAAAGTATCTAATGTTTGATTAACTTTTTATTTGTATTAGAAATTAGGGTGTAAGTTTTGCACCCTTTCTTAATAGAATTTTATATTAGTGCGATCGCCAAAAATGAATTGGTGAGTCAAACCAAGATTTTATCAGATTTATCTTTGTCCCTTACTATGTTTTGTTTGGCTCTGATCTATTATTCGACAATATATAGCAGAAAATGGGTTGATTAGGACATTGATTATTTCTGAAAGTATTGCTATGCCTAGACTTTAATCTTTATCCTTCGCTATATCTACTCTTAACAGATAAGTAAGAATTGCCGCGATAATACAAAAAGCCCCTAAACTATACAACAAGATTGATAGTCCCACTTTCTCTTGCAATATTGGTAACAGAAAAACCCCGACAACGGCTCCACTTTTAGCGATACCAGCGGATAAACCTGCACCACTAGCACGAATTGCCGTAGGAAATACTTCTCCAGATAACAAAAAAGTGGTAGCGTTAGGTCCTGCATTCATGGATAAATTAAAGAGGAAAAAACCTGAAAAAATGAAAATTAAATTATGAGTTTCTAGCAAATTATTATTTCCTGATATTGCTAGTAAATAAAGTCCGATTGCCATTCCTAAAAAACCAATTATTTGTAAAGCAAATAGACCAATTTTGTCTACAAATAAAACCGCTATTAAAAAACCAATTATTAAAAAAATATCGACGATCGCAGAACCTTGAGCCAAATGTACTTGACGTAATAAAAAATCATCCTGACTTTGAAAAGCTAAAGTAGCAATAATCGTGGGAGTAAAGATCCCAATACCATAGGTTGCTATATCTTGAAGAAACCAAGGAACAGAAGCTAACAGAGTATTTTTCAAGTATTTAGATGACAATAAATCAGTATAATTAACTTTTTTATTTTGAGGTTGTGGATCAGTTTTAGGAGTTATTTTAATCTTTTTTCCTAACAATTCTGTTGCCGCTAATTGAGCTTCTTGATATTCTCCTCTAGCAATATGATAAATAGGACTTTCTAATAAAAATTGTAAGCGAAAAATACCAATTAAAATGGCAAATAATAAGCCAATTGCAAATATAAATCGCCAACCATATTGAACGATAAATAGACTTGTAGTTGGTAGAAAAATTTGACAACATTCAATAGTAATAATTCCTGTTAATGCACCCAACAAAGCACCAACTGCCTGAAAAGTGAATGCACCAATAACCATTTTTCCTCGTAAGCGGGAGGGGACATTTTCGGTGATATAAGAGACGGTAATGGGATAATCTGCCCCAATACCAATGCCCACTAAAAAGCGAAAGAAAATCAATGAATATGCGTCCCAAGCAACAACAGTTCCTGCACTAGCAACTATAAAAATGAATACATCAATTAACAGCATTTTTTGTCTGCCAATTTTGTCTGTAATGGGGCCTAAAACTAATGAGCCTATTAACGAACCTGCGATCGCAGCAACAGCAATTGAACCAATTTGAGTAGAAGACAAATTAAAGTCTTTTTCTAAAAAAGGTAAAGCAATTCCAATAATAAAAAAATCAAAACCATCGAGGGCGATTAATCCTGCTGATAAAATCCATAGTAACCACATCGATCGAGTTAATTTAGATTCATCTAAAACTTTGACAAAATTACTCATTTATTCTGATAAATTATTCTTTTTGAAGATGATCAATATTTACGATTCGATCTTATTACTGTTTTCATCTTCTTAGTTAAAGATTCTCTGATGACCTTTGATCTTAGGTTAGATAGACAATTTTTATTAAGTCATTATACCTAATATTTCTCAATTTACTGATTAAAAAACATAGAAGTCTAAGTTATATTATCCTTTGATAAGATTATTTAAAACAAGTAATTCAAGATAAAATTAAGACTTTTTACCACTAATAATAAACAGATAAAAAAACATTTTAACTATTAAATTAAAAAGCTAAAATAAATTTACTTTTTAAAGTATCAGTAATCAACTGCATAAAGCTTATATTTTTACTAGAAAACAACTAAAAATATGCTAAAATTAAGACTGAAAATATTAGTCTTAAAGGCTTAATTGTTAGGAGCTATCAATATCTCAGATTCGTATCTGAATCCTAGGAATGAAAACATAGAGTAGCACGAATGTAACTTGCTCTCTAAAATTCATTATCAAATATCAATTGTTAAATATCAAATATCAAATATGACCTTTAGCCAAGAACGCATAGTACCGACTAATCTGACCAACGAAATGTCTCAGTCTTACCTCGAATACGCCATGAGCGTAATTGTTGGTAGAGCATTACCCGATGCCAGAGATGGGCTTAAACCAGTTCACCGTCGCATCCTCTATGCCATGTATGAATTAGGTTTGACCGCTGATCGTCCTTTTCGTAAATGTGCGAGGGTAGTAGGTGAAGTGTTAGGTAAATATCATCCTCACGGTGATACAGCAGTGTACGATGCTTTAGTGAGGATGGCTCAAGATTTTTCCATGCGTAATCCTCTCATTTCAGGTCACGGAAATTTCGGTAGTATCGATAATGATCCTCCCGCGGCAATGCGTTATACCGAGTGTCGTTTACAGGCTTTATCTTTCGATGGTTTATTACGAGATATTGAAGCAGAAACCGTTGATTTTATCGACACTTTTGATGGTTCACAACAAGAGCCAGTAGTTTTGCCAGCCAGAGTGCCTCAATTGTTATTGAATGGTGCTACGGGTATTGCTGTGGGTATGGCAACCAATATACCTCCTCATAACTTAGGAGAATTGATTGATGGTGCAACCGTCATGATTCATAATCCTGAAGTGACGGATACCGAATTAATGCAATATATCCCTGCTCCTGACTTTCCCACGGGAGCTCAGATATTAGGTCGTCAAGGGGCAAAAGATGCCTATACCACAGGTAGAGGTTCAATCACCATGCGGGGTGTGGCGACGATTGAAACTGTTAGCGCACCGGGTAGACAGGATAAAGAAGCTATTATTGTTACCGAATTACCTTATCAGACAAATAAAGCCTCATTGATCGAAAAAATTGCTGATTTAGTCAACGATAAAAAAATTGATGGTATTTCTGATATTCGTGATGAAAGCGATCGCAATGGTATGAGAATTGTTATAGAATTAAAAAGAGATGCTTACCCTACAGTCGTCTTAAATAACCTCTACAAACAAACTGCCATTCAAAGTAATTTTGGGGCAAATATGTTGGCATTAGTCAACAATGAACCACAATTATTAACTATCCGTCAGTTTTTACGAGTATTTCTTGATTTCCGTGTCGAAGCGATTACTAGACGTACCCAATATTTAAAACGCAAAGCAGAACAAAGAGACCATCTGTTACAAGGTTTATTAATTGCTTTGAGTAATCTTGATGCGGTAATTCGCTTAATTCGTGGTGCGGCAGATACGGCTTCAGCCAAAGAAGAATTAATTACTGATTTTGAGTTATCCACAACTCAAGCTGATGCTATTTTACAAATGCAACTGCGTCGTTTAACCGCCTTAGAAGCAGAGAAAATAGAAGCAGAACATCAAAGTTTAATGGAGGAAATCGAAGACTTAAAAGATATTCTTGCCCGTGAAGAAAGAATTTATGGAATTATCGAAACAGAATTACAAAGCATCAAAGACACCTATGCGACTCCTCGTCGTACAGAAATTGTTCAAGGAGAAGGTGACTTAGTTGATATCGATTTAATCCCTAACGAGCAGGTGATGATCTTATTAACCCAACAAGGCTATTTGAAAAAAATGTTGGTTAATACTTTTGAGGCACAAAATCGTGCTACCAGAGGTAAGTCGGGAGCGAAAATTAAGGATAATGACGTTGTTGAACATTTTTTGACAGGATGTGATCACGATAGTGTTCTATTTTTCAGTGACAAAGGTGTTGTTTATGTCTTGAGTGCCTATCAAATTCCTTCTAGTTCTCGTACAGCAAGAGGAGTACCCATCCTCCAACTATTACCTATCTCTTCAGATGAAAAAATCACCTCGATTATCCCTGTAAGCGAATTTAACGAACAGGAATACTTGATAATGCTAACCAAAAAAGGTTTTATTAAGAAAACAAGTCTCTATGCTTTCCGTAACATTCGTCGTAATGGTTTGATTGCGATATCTTTAGAAGAATCAGATCAATTACGTTGGGTAAGACTCGCCACCGAAGCAGATAGTGTCTTAATTGGTTCTTGTCGTGGAATGTCTATTCATTTTCATGCAGATAAGAGTCAATTACGTTCTCTGGGGCGTACTGCCAAGGGTGTTAAATCCATGAAACTACGCAAGGGTGATGAAATTATCAGTATGGATATTTTACCATCACAGATTGTTGCCAATATTGCCCAAGCAGATAATGATGAGCAAGATGATGATAGTGGTGAAGAATTGACCAATGATACTAGCAAAGATGCTCCTTGGGCATTAGCTGTAACTACTAGCGGTTACGGAAAAAGAGTGCCTGTATCTCAATTCCGTCTACAAAGAAGAGCGGGTATTGGAGTTAAAGTGATTCGTTTCCGTAAGGCCACTGAGGAGTTAGCTTCTTTACGAATTGTCAATGGTGATGATGAGTTTATGATTATTACTACTCGTGGTATTATCGTTCGTTGCGATGTTAATGCTGTTTCTTTACAGTCTCGTAATGCTAGTGGTGTGATTATTCAAAAACTGGATAAAGATGATGCGATCGCAACCATCGCTTTAGTGCCTCCTTCTGATCAGAATGACGAAGAAGAGGAACAAGAAAATGAGGAATCATAAACGAATATTTGAATAAGGAACAAAATATTTTTAAGACCTAAATATTTTGTAATTACTCAACTAGGGGTAAAAAGAGAAGGATTAGGAGAAAGTGCTTTAAAGATAGCCTCATAAGCAGTTAAACCTTGACGAACACCTGTATTCACTACCGAACGAACTGCGGCGAATAAATCTTTTCCCCAATCAGAACGAAAACCATTGGTCACTTTTCGGAACACTGTACTCATCCTGATTGCTTGTTCACTACTATTATTTGTTGGCGGTATGGAACTGTCTTCCAAAAATAAAAACAGGTTTTCCTTTAATTCACGATAACGTTTTAATAAACGAATTCCATCATCATGATCAGGATTTAAACTTAAGACTTTGCTCAATCTTCTTTTCAAATCATAACCATAGTTTAATATGGACTCCTTTTTCCTCTAGCTCTTGTGCTTGATGATATAACTTACAAATTCTCCTGACTTGTTCTCTAAATAATTTCTCATCTTCTACTTCATGGTTTAACCAATATTTACTTCGATGAGGCTTTAATTCTCCCCGATTTTAAAAAACGACCAATGGTAGTTGCAGAAATATTCTCAGCAATACCTCGCTTAATTGTTTCTCGGACAAGTTCTTTTCTGGTCCAATGACTTAAATATTCAGCCGGAGTTTGGCATGCTAATGGGATTATTTGGCATATTTGCTCGGCTTCAAACTTTCCTGGACTTCCACTTCGAGGTCTATCTGCCAAGATTTTTTTGACTATTTCTTTCCATTTGTGAGGTTCAGTTATAAATCTTTGCAACTGGGAATAATTCTCGAGCCATCTTTGTCTCCATTTAGCAATAGTTTCTGGCGATAACCTTAAATTTTGACTAATGGTTTTGTTGTCTAATCCTTCGGATGCTTTGAGTATAATTTTACTTCTCAAAACTAAGCTGTGGTTTATTTCTCGACTGCGACATAATTGAGCGAGAAGTTCTTGTTCTTTTGGCAAAAGCTGAATTGCTTTAGCTGTTCTGGGCATATTTCTCTATTAAACAATTTACTATTTTCTTGCTCAATTATAATCTCAAGTATTTATGGTGCGATGTACTAGTAGGTTTTAATGTACCATCAGAATCGCTATCGTTAGCTAAAACATTTATCGTGATGTTTTCTCCCTGATTGATAGATATTAAATCATTTTCGTTTACTAATTCATTATCTAAAATTTAAGGATCTACCGATTCCCTATCGTTTCATATCTTAATTCAGCAACGCCGATTCTAATTCTTCTAACGCATTTAATAACTTTTGATATTCCTCTATTTCGAGAAGAACAGCTATTTTATTCCCCTCATTATCAGTTACGTATTTTTCTTTTAACTGCATAAAAAATATTTGTTCTAATAATTTAAGTAAATTTAATCTCATTATAGCTATATTTTTAATGATCAAAGATGATACTCTCAGCTTAGATCAACGAGTGCGATCTCCTAGTGTTAACCTTTCCATGACCGCACTTTGAAAGTAATCATTTCAATGTTGAGCATTCCCAGATTGCTTCAGACTTGAATTAAGATTAGAAATTAAATTTTGCAGATAATCCATAATGGTCAGATAAATCTCGATGATTAGTTCCCTTATCAAATACTCCTAAAGGATCTCCCACGGCAGGCATGTTATAAGTTGTCGAATTTTTAAACTTCATCACACTATAACTGACATTAGATGGCATCGCTCCGTTTTTGCCGACAAAAATGTAATCTAACCACTCTTGTTTTTCTCCTTTATATCGATATTTTGCTACTGAATTGTTTTTAGGATCAAAAGTATATCCAGAGGGGCGATTACCATAAAGACTAGCATTTAATGTTGACAGAGCATTTACATATTCATTACCATCTAGTTTTGGATCGAAATTAAGATCTCCAGAAACAATTATTATTTCATTTTTAGCCTTGGCATTGGGAGCTTTACTTTTGATAAAACTATTAAGTTGTCGCAGTTGTTTAGTTCTTACTTGTGCTTCTTTTCTTCCTCGACTTGACTGAAGATGCGTACCAAAAATATGAATTATTCGGCTATTTTTTTGCACTTTCGCATACATCACACCTTTATTGGATAAACAATCACTACCACTACAATCATTGAAAACTAACATATCAGTGGCTAATATCGGTAAGCGACTTTGGATGAAAACACCTCCATCATCCAAATTTCCACTTTTGTCAACTACTTTAGTCAGAAATGGATAGCCAATTAGAAGGAGTCCTCCTTGCAAGGTTTGTCGTGCTGAGTTGAGAAATGCTTCGTTGATAACAATTACATCCCACGTCCCATTTTTTTGAATGGCTTTGGGTATGGCACCAGCACGGAATTTTTGTTTGTGGTTAGGAAAAGTTGTACTATCTAACAACATGGCATTGTAATTGAGAATCGAAAACTGTATCTTTTCTGCTGGACGATTAGTTGTTGTGGCAACATTGCTACTAGAAAAGCTTGTAATGGTATAAAGTTTACCTTTTCCCACCCAAATTACTGCTTTATTACGAAGATCAAGTTGTATTTTTAGACCATCGGATTTGGTTAAATATACAGATCCATCATCTCTACCTGTTTCTTTAAAAGTAAATTGTCCATCAGCATTTTTTTCAATCCAAGAACCATCTGACTGTTGTCGAAAAAATCCTCCTGAATTGCCATATTTTACCTCCGTTACATTACGACCATTGACATTATTTTGTGCGATCGTCAAAGCAGATGAAGTATTTGTTAAAGCTTCGGGTAAGAATGAAGTACTTATTCCTCCATAGATAAATATTGTAGAAAAAAGCAGTGGTAAATATTTCTTTAATGTCATAATGTTTTTGACCGCCATAAATTATTGAATCTTGAAATAAATATACTGAGTAAGATGATTAAAAAATTGAAATTTTATTCATCCATTAAGAATTATTCGATCGATAAGTTAGGGAACAATAAAATATTCCTCACAATTAGAAAATAATGCTATAAATAAATCTAATCTATTCTAATCGTAAATGAAATGATTAAAATAGCCCAAAAATTTTGTCAACTTTAGATAACCTTATTTTTGTTTTTGAGAATTTTATTTTACCGAAAAACTAGATATAACAATACTTTTAGCTGATTTTTGATTTCAATAAATTATCGGTATTCAAAATAATAATTAAAAAATGTAACAAATTGAACAGAAAAGTTGACAAAGTTGACGTTTTAATGTCTGTATGTTAATCTTAAACAACTAGGCCTATTAAGGAGTGAATGATATGGATATGTCAGCCAGTCTTACCTTAGAACAAAAATTCAAGTTACAAGTACTCAAAGATCAAGTAAAAGATTTGAGTAGGGAACAAGCTCAAGATTATTTAATTGAAGTGTTTCGGCAAATGATGGTTAAAGATAATGTAATGAAGCAACTATTCAAGAATGCTTAAATTTTCGGACGTTGTTGTATTCAAAACAGCATTTAAGAGATAACTTTACTCAAATAAGAAGTATCTTTTACCTAATTTAGATACGCTGTCAGTTAATTATTTTGTCAACCCTTTATTTAAATTCAATCTCTTCTTTAAAATAATTGTCATGATTATTTGTTTATGATTAACTAGCAACAACGTCATTCAGAATTGAGAATTGAGATGAATCCCTACTTCCCAAGTCTTCGGTGAAAATTACCGACCGCTGAAGTTGGAGGCTTGAAATTTAGATTTTAATTTTTCTTCTTTTCTTCTTAAAAGAAGAGACTTGTATCCTTATGTTTCTGGTCATTCTCAAAAAATTTAATCACTGATTTTTTTGCTATTTTAAGTTTTAAGTTTATTCTGAAAGATTATCGCTTATGATTTTTCTCAGTTAATCAGCCAAGATTTAGTGAGAAACAAAGAATGAATAACAAACAAATAGAAACTCCTTTAATTAAGAGATTAAAAATATTAGCTGATAGACAAGAAGCACCTTTTTACGTACCAGGTCATAAAAAAGGTAATGGCATCAGTAAGCAATTACAAGAATTAATGGGTAGTCAAGTTTTTCGTGCAGATTTACCCGAATTACCTGAATTAGATAATTTATTCGCTCCTGAAGGAGTAATTAAAGAAGCTCATGATTTAGCTTCGGAAGCTTTTGGGGCTGATCAAACTTGGTTTTTAGCTAATGGTACAACTAGTGGTGTCATTGCTGCTATTCTGAGTACTTGTGGAGAAACAGACAAAATAATTTTACCGAGAAATGTTCATCAGTCAGCAATATTTGGTTTAGTTTTATCAGGGGCAACACCAGTTTTTCTTGAACCCAAATATAATTCTGATTTTGACGTTTGTGAAGCTGTGTCTGTGGAACAAATTACTCAAGCTTTGCAAATTCATAATAATATCAAGGCAATTTTACTTGTTTCTCCTACTTATCATGGTATCTGTGGAAATTTGACCCAGATTATTGATCTGGCTCATCAATATAATATTCCTGTAATAGTTGACGAAGCCCACGGTGGACATTTTTATTTTCATCCCCAATTGCCTTTATCTGCATTAGAAGCAGGGGCAGATGTAGTAATACAATCAACTCACAAGGTATTAGGGGCAATGACTCAAGCATCCATGCTACATTTACAGGGTACTTTAATAAAACCTAGTCGTATCAATCAAGCTTTACAAATGATGCAATCTTCTAGTCCTAATTATTTATTGTTGGCTTCTTTGGATGGTGCTAGACAACAAATGGCGATGGAGGGAAAATATTTATTAGGCAGAACTTTAAATTTGGCAATGATTGCCAGACAAGAGTTGGCTAAATTAGATTACCTGTCCGTTTTAGATTTTAAGGAAAGTTCATCAAGTTTCTGTGATTTGGATCAGACTAGATTGACTGTTAATGTTAGTCAGTTGGGCTTGAGTGGTTATGAAGCTGATGAGATTTTTAATGAACAATTAGGGGTTACTTGCGAATTACCTTCGTTGCAAAATCTGACTTTCATTATTTCTATTGGTAACACACAAGAAGATATCGATCGATTAATTGAGGCTTTTCAACAACTGAAAACTTTTGCTAAATGTGATTACAAATCTTATTTTTGTTTACCAATATTACCTGCATCTCAATTAAAATTAACTCCTCGTCAGGCTTTTTGGACAGATAAAAAAATTGTCAGTAAGGATTTGGCTGTAAATCAAATTAGTGGTGAAACTATTTGTCCTTATCCTCCTGGTATTCCTTTGATTATGGCAGGAGAAGTGATTTCGATCGAAGCTTTAAATTATCTGACCAAGATTATCAATCTCGGAGGTGTGGTTACAGGTGTTAGTGATAATAGTTTAAATACCTTACAAGTTTTAAATTTTGAATAATTGTTAATTGTTAATTGTTTGACTTATACCTGACTTCTTTCAAGACGATGAAGAATAATATTAGCAAGTTGTTTGCCTCCAAGAGGTTTTTGGACAAAGTCATCAGCACCGCTGGTTAACAGTTGGGCAATAACATCTCGATCAGTATAAATACTGATATATAAGATTGGTAATTTGTACCAGTAAGGATGACTACGAAGGACTTTACACAATTCAATTCCGCTCAAGTAAGGCATTTCAATATCTAGTAAGAGTAAATCAGGATTAACTGCTTGAAGTACATCCCAAAATTGTCGAGGATCATCTAGTGTTGTGAGTTTAAATCCCCAAGGTTGGAGTTGAGAAGGTAAAAATCTTAATAATTCCACATCATCATCAACTACCATAACTTTTTTACCTAAAGTAGAACGTTGAAGGGCTTGTTGGCAAAAATTAATCGCTTGTTCGGGAGTTACTGGCTGTTTGAGGTAAAAAGTACCACCATGTTGAGCAACTAATAGTCGATCGAAAAAGCGATCGCGATCAGCCATAATCACCACTGGTATTGATGGGCTGAAAGAATTTAGTTCTGTAATTAAAGACAAATTCTCCTCCACATATATAGAATCGGATGTAGATTCAGCAAAAGATAATCTCAGGAAAACAACATTAGGAAATTCGTAACTTTTTAAACTTTTAAGCCAATTTTTTGCCCACTGAATAGAAGAAGTGATCTTGGTACGCATTCCTTCATGAATAGCTTTTTGTTTTAACAATCGAGTAAATTGTTGATCATCATCAATAATTAATAACAAAGGAGAATTTTCTGTTATTTGTCCCGATATTTGATTAAATAAATTGTCTTCAGTAGTTAATTCTATTTGTAGATCATTTAAAATATTTTCAAATTGCAATACTTGTTGGGTATCATCTTCAATATTGTGGTGTAACAGTTGTTCTAAATCTTTAGCTAAATTAGAACCTTCGTCAAAGCCAAAAATACCCACTGTTCCAGCCAATTTATGAGCGATAGATCGAGCTTCTTCTTTTTTATTATGAGTCAATTCGCCTGCTTTTAACGCCTGTAGAGTTTCTTGTAAAGTGTTCAACTGCTGATTACTTTGGTGTCGATATTTTTCCCAAGCAGTCGCCAAAGCGGCTAGATGTCGAGTTTGCTTTTGAAACATCTCTGGTAATGTTTGTCTATCTTCGATGGGACAAGATAGAAAATTGTCTGCCAAATTATGATCTTGAGGTAAAGATTTTAGACAATATCCTCTACCCCGTAAAGTTTCAATGGGATCCTCTGATATACCCACTAACTTTAATTTTTGTCGTAAATATCTCAGATGCGATCGCACTGTTGCCTCTGATGGATATTCTACTGATGACCAAAGATTTTCGATAATATCTTCAATACTAAAAACCTCTTGACTATGGCTCATAAACAGTTCTAGCAATTGATATTCTTTACTCGTCAATAAAATTAATTCTCCTTTGTAAGTCACTTGACAACTACAAGTATCCAATTGTAAATCACCCCATTGTAATACAGGCACAGGATTAAAATTTGAACGACGTAATAACGCTCTTATTCTTGCCCCTAATTCTTCTACATTAAATGGTTTACACAGATAATCATCCGCTCCTGCATCTAATCCCATAATTTTTTCTTGATTGCTATGACGAGCAGTTAATAAGATAATGGGCATCTTATAGCCATAAGAACGAAAACGTTTACATAAACTAATTCCATCGAGTTTAGGTAAAGACCAGTCAAGGATAATTAAATCATAATTATAGGTAGAACCATAAGTCCATCCATGTTCTCCATTAAAAACGGCATCGAAGTTATAGTTTTTTTCACCCAGAGTTTTTTGAAGTACATCAATTAAAATTTCATCATCATCAACTAGTAATATTCTCATTAGTTTTAAATTAATTAGGACTTATCAAGGACATATGGCAATTGAAAATATTGAAAATTGAGTATCAAGTTTAGAAGTAGTATTAAAGATTTGAAAAAACATAATTAAAAATTAAATTATCTTCTTTGCTTATTGATAAAAAAGTTTTTAGGGTTTACATTTTTAATCTCGGTATAAAATAAAACATTCTGTTTTAACTCCTATGGTTAGTTTACTTATCCCAATTCAACATTTTGCTCACTCTACCGGCTAAAGTCATAGAGTTAAATGGTTTGGTAATGACACCAGCTACCCCTAAATTTTGAAACTGTTTTTTGTCTGCTGCCTGGGTTTTAGCTGTCAGAAAAATCACTGGAATTAATTGAGTTTGAGAATTCGCTTTCAAATTAGATAAAGTTTTTATTCCGTCCATTTCTGGCATCATTACGTCTAAAAGAATGGCATTGGGCTGTTGATTTTCAGCGATCGCAATTCCTTCTATTCCCGAAGAAGCAATCAAAACTTGCCAACCAACTTCAATTTCAATCCCTATTTGGACAACTTCTCGAATTGCTTCTTCGTCATCAATTAGTAAAATACATTTATCACTCATCGAATGAACCTCCTTTATTAATTAATAAGGGCAGAGTAAAATAAAAAGTACTACCTTTTCCTAAACAACTTTGAGCCCAAATTTTGCCGCCATGCCCTTCGATAATCTGACGGCAAATTGTTAATCCTAAACCTGTACCTCCTTTTTTACGAGAATCAGAAGAATCAACTTGTTGAAAACGCTCAAAAATTGTTTCTAGTTGGTTTAGAGGAATACCTTGTCCTTGATCTCTGACTTTAAAGGTGACATAGTTGATCGATGTCTGTCTTTTTTCTTTTTGTTCGATGGATTCAACACTTGCAGATAGAAAAATCATGCTTTCTGGTGGAGAAAACTTGATCGCATTACTCAACAAATTGGTTAAAGTTTGAACTATATAGTCATAGTCAGCCCACACCAGAAAATTGACTGTTTGACTAAATAATGTGACTCCTCTTTCATTGGCCATAGTCTGCATCGCCTGACAAGCTTCAAGCATTAATTCATTTGCCTGACAGGCTTTTTTGTTCATTTTGACTTTGCCTGATTGGATACTTTGTAAATCAAGAACGTTATTAACTAAGCGAACGAGGCGATCAGTTTGTTCGTCAGCGATGGTAAGCATTCTGTGTCCTTTCGGGGAAAGATTACCCAGTTTTCCTGTGGCTAAAATTTTCAGAGAACTATGAATCGAAGTTAAAGGAGTTCGCAATTCGTGACTAACTACAGAAATAAACTCATCTTTCATTCTTTCGATCGCTTTTCGATCACTAATATCACTAGTCAGAGCAAAAAATCCTTTGATAACCGCTTTTTTTTGTTTATGAATATGGGGTATGTAGGTCACATTAACAGTGTGAATATTCCCATCTTGAAAAGTCATATCTTTTTCGTAGGTTACTGTTTCTCCTGATAAAACTTTATCAATATACTGTTTCATTTTTTGGTATTCTTCTTTGCCATGAACTTCTTTCAAATGAGAACCGTAAATTTTGTGAGGAGAAAATCCGAACCATCTTTGGTAAGCTTGATTATTAAAACGATAAGATTGGTGTTTATCAACATAAGCGATTAAAACTGGTATACCATTAGCAATCAAACTCAATTTTTCTTCGCTACGACGCAAGGCGGCTTCCGCCTTTTGACGATCGTTAATTTCTTCTTGTAAACTGCGGTTGGCTTCTCTTAATTTTGCTGTTCGCTGGGCGACTAATTCTTCTAAATTTCCTCTTAACTCGGCTTGAGATAAAGCAATGCCAATTTGAGCGGCTAGTTGTTGCATTAATTCCAACTCAAAGTTTTGCCATTGCCTAGTATTTGTACATTGATGAGCAATTAACAAACCCCAAAGTTTGGGCGTTCTTTTTCCTTTGCCTTTTTTGGGATTCAGATTTTGTAATATGGGTACGATTAATTTAGCTTTTACATTCCATTCGTGGAGAAATTCGATCAGACAATCAATTAAATTAGCTTGTTGACTTTCTACATCAGCGATCGCTTTTACTCTTCCTTTTTCATAAAGTTCTCTGTATTCTTCAGGAAAAACTTCTTCAGGAAACTCAACACCTAAAACAGGGCGACAATTAGGTAAAACAGCTTCGCTAATTGCCATACCAGTACCATTAGCAAAAAGTTGGTAAATCAGCACTCGATCGGCTTTGAGGATTCTTTGTACTTCGGTAACAGCAGTCTGGAGAATCTCTTCAAGTTGAAGGGCTTGACTAATTTTAAAGGTAACTTCAGAAAATAATTTGACTCTTTGATGTTGACGGTGAAGTTCTTCTTCAGCTAGTTTAAGTTGAGTTATATCTGTGAGAATTAACAGTTTATAATTCGGTAATAGATCCTTAACCAGTTTATATTTTAAGGTTTTATTTTTACCATCGAGATAGCGAATTTGAATTCGTTCCTTATTGTTACTATTTAAAGTACCAATTAAAAAATCGAAAATCGATCGTCCTAATAATTCTTCTTTTGTACAACCAAATAAATTACAAGCACAACTATTAACTTCTACAAAACAATCATGATCATCGACAATCATAATGGCTTCAAAAGAATTTTCAAATATAGCTTGAAATAATTTTTTTTCTGGAAATGACTCTAATCCTTCCATAATTCTTAAAAAAGATTAACAAAGCTTAAATCATTGTAACTCAAGGATACTTTTCTTAAAAGGATTTAAGAAATTGGGCAATCATCTTTACATAACTGAAATATTATCCATAATACTTGGTGTGCAACTTAAAACGAAAGAATTAGGTTTTCAGAAAAAAATTTAAATTTATTGATTTTTAAAAGCTTTTAAAATCAATGGTCACAATTCAGTTGCACATAGGGTATGGTTACTAATTTTATAAGGTTGGTTTATTAATGAACATAGGGAAAATCAAATAACATTTTACTCATATATCGATCAGTCCAGACTTCACCTAAAGACTTTTCTAGAACCCTTCTGGTTTTATCATTCTGTTGCTGTTTATTGCAGTAATAATGCTGTGCTGACAAAATTTCGTCTTCTTCAATCTCAGATATTACCGCAGGTGTAGAAGTGGCAATTTGACAGTGTAGATTTAAAATATCATTAACGCGATCGAGAAAAAGTTCTTCTTCTTGATAATCAGCTAAACGGGCAAATAAACAAAATTGAGAAAAAATATCTCCCCACTTTGGTAAATCACGAGGATGAGCAAAATTAATGCTAGATAAATTGCTTAAAGCTTGTTGATAAATTGAAGGTAAAATTCGTTGCCGATTCATAGGTGAAAGATCCACTATTGCCGCCCCAATTCCGTCTTGGCTCCCGACTAAATCGACTCCAAATATCGGTCAAGGATAATTAGGGTCTGCTGAAAAAGTATCAACTTTCATCTGGTACTACAACTGTGAA
>JAALKG010000117.1 GCA_011088145.1 Cyanobacteria bacterium MH1_Bin12
CTTTATCATTTTTATCTTTTGGCTAAATCAAATTTAGATGCGTTTGCCCTGTTTATAATCTCGCCATTCTCCTTTTCCTGTTTCTGGTGAACGTACACCTACCTATTTTCCCTCCATCGATGCTTGCTGCACTTAGTCGGTGCAAACTACTATGCCCTTCTTCTATTCCCATTAAGGTTTTGAGATTTTCTGCCGTTTTTTGATCTGAGTTCTGAGCAGATAATCTCAAGCAACATTTTTCTAGTCCTGGACTTAGTTGAGTTTTATCTCTCAACTTTAATTTTTTTCCTTGCTTGTGACTCAAAGTTACTTGTCCTAGGCAACTTTTTATTTTTCTTTTCTTTCCACCAACTTGTTTGCCCCCTTGTGAAAAAAAAATTCTCCTATCTCTGGGGCTACTTTTTCTAATAACTGATTTCTCAGTTCCCATTCAATGGTTTCAAACTCCTGTAATTTTTCTTCTTCTGTATGATGGTAAAGGATTTTAGCTACTTGTGTTAGATGTTTTTTTAGTTCTTTTTCCCTTTTGATAGATAGTTTTTTCATGATTCTCATTTATCAGTTTTTCTCGATCCATTCTCTGTCTTTTTTGCTATTATTTCACTGAGTACTTTTACTCATATTCAATCTGGGATGCTCCCTTGGAAAGGAGCTATCGGTTTTAAGCTTTAAGCTCTAAACTCTATTGGTAAATTATTAAGGTAATTTCTGACAATGAAAATACCAATGGTTAAATACAATTCCTCTGTCTCCTTTTTAGGGGAGATGCCGACAGGCTGGGTGGAGATTTGGGGAGCATAAGTGCAGTATTTTTATTTGCTGAAAATATTTATTCTTAATCGATAAATTTTGGTCGTTGCTTTTGAGTATTTGTGAGAATTTCCTGCAACTTTTGCCAGTTTTCCTTTTCAATATGATCTGTAATCAAATTTAAATTCTGTTGGTATTTTTTGAGAGTACTCAATAATTGCTCACGATTATATTGTGCCATCATCAATCCTAATTCTACATTTGCTCCTCCTACTCTACTAGTATCTCGAAAACCTGAACTGGCTATTTGTTGGGCTAAGGATACAACATCTTTATTTTCATCGTTAATGCAACTATCGATTAAATTACTACTAATCATCACAGGTAAATGAGAAATCCATGCTACAGCTTGATCATGTATTTCTGGCGTAGCTTTGTATATTTTACAATCGATCGCTTCCCATATTTGAGAAACTTTTTTTACCGCTTCATGGTTAGTGCTACCAAAGGGAGTAATAACGCAAGGTGCATTTTCAAAAAGATTATACTCTGCCGCTTCAATACCTTGATTGGCAGTACCTGCCATGGGATGACTTCCGACAAAATTAGCCCATAATTTGGTAGCATCATAGACGATCGCACTTTTAACAGAACCAACATCTGTGATGATAGTATTTGGAGACAAGTGCGGAATTATCTTACTTATTGTGCTTAAAATAGCTCCTATAGGTGTACAAACAAAGATTAGTTCTGTTTTTGCCAAAATACTCAAATCGAGACTGGCTTCGGTTACAGCCTGATTTTGGACAGCCAGTTCACAAGTCTTTTGTTGACGAGAAACACCAATAACTTCGTATCCCCGTTTGGTCAAATCCAAGCCCAATGAACCACCAATTAAGCCTAAACCAATAATACCTATTTTCATTTATATTAAATTGTGAGGAACTAAAGCAGTCATTATCAGTAATTTTTACTCATTTATCACAGTTTTAGTAAATATATGTTATATTACTAGACAAGTGAAAGAGCGATCGTTTATATTTGATTATATAATGAACGCCAGCATCATCAGACAGCAACTCATTCAGCAACTCATTTTCACGCCTAATCTGAGACTTCAACATCTTCTAGTCACTTATTTTACTCGCCATAAATTCCTTAATAAACAATATATTCGCTTTGAAAAATTATTATAACTGTATGAATAATAAGCAAGTACTTCATCCTATGGTGAAATTGCAACAAAGAGTTTCTTCTTTGGTTAATTCACGCATTATTCAACCCGATGACAATATAGCTAAAATAGCTTTATTATTCGGTGACGACTGGTCTTTTTTAAAATCTGAGTTATTAGCTTATGGTTTCTCTTTACAAGATCCTGTAAGTGATGTACTCGTAGTAGAACAATGGAATGATGAATAACAGAAAAATTTGTTGAGCATGTCTTTCATTCCATAGAGGGCTCATAATTTTTAACCATTAACGATTCTGTTGATCCAATTTCAAAAATCCACACATTATTTTGTGGTTATTGCAGACTATAAGTCCGCAAAACAATAATATTTATCGACAACTAAAGTATTAAACCCCTATGATCTAATTTTCATAGGGGTTTTAAATTATAAAAGATTACCAGTTCAATTAATGTTCAAACTTGAATTACTGGATATCTCAGCTAATAAAATAAGGCTTAAACAGAAATGTCACTAAATTCACGAGCAAGATGATCAAAAGGGGAGTCAACAAAACCAGTATCGCTCATTCCTGCGTCTAGTATCATCTCTTTAATCATTTCTTTCATGATCAAAATACCGCGAACAGTAGGTCCAACAGGTACACCAAGAGAATTATAAGTTTCTCTTAAGCCTTGTAAGACTCTTTCATCTAATACGGTGTTATCACCTGCAACTAAAGCATAACTAGCATAGCGAAGATAATAATCCATATCTCTCAAACAGGCAGAATAACGACGAGTGGTATAGGCATAACCACCTGCTGCTATTAATTCTGGTAATTCTTCAAATAATTGCTGAGAAGATTTTTTAACTAAATCAGCCGCATTTGCATTTATGATGTTGGCCACTTTAATTCGTGTGGTACCCGATTGATAATAAGATTTGATAGAATCCAGAGCTTGACGATCTAAATATTGCCCTGATAGATCATAATTTTTAATTAAACTAGTTACAGCATCAAGTAACATTTTTTTCTCCTAAACAAGATTTTATGAGTAACTTGAACAGATAGGCTTTGATTGTGTCTAATCACCAGAAATTTTTTAGTGATTATTTTATTTTTGGGAGCTATCTACCCTGCCTTTTCACTATGATTGGTGATAAAGGATTGTTTTATGAATGTTAATAGTTATTTTTTATCTTAATCTGATTACGTAATCCTCGCCAAGGAAAAGGAAAAACAATTTAATCCTTAATCAATGGTTCTTGTTGATAATCACTTTTAACTAAATTTATAACTTTTATATGGGGAAAACCCTACCGTTTTATTAACTGAAGGAATGTGTAACTTCCTTATACAATAGTAATTATAAACAGCCAAACTATTATCTGATTTATTAAGCTCTATTGCGAACAAAAGTATAAAATCTTTACATCTTGTTGTATTGTTTATGATGATTCCCAAGTTTATAACTCGATCGCGTTCTTATTTTCTATCTCTATTGGTGGGGATAACGACGACATTTATTTTTTTCAATCCCTTGTCAGTTGAAGCTTCGGTTAATCAATTACTAGAAGCACAGATACCAATTACCATTACTGAAGAAAGTTTCGTCGCCCTTGCAGTAGAACAAACAGGGGATTCAGTGGTCAGAATTGATACTGAAAAATTAGTGACTAGCAGATCAACCAGTCCTTTTTTTGAAGATCCTTTCTTTGGAGATTTATTAGGTGAACAATTTCACAGTGCTATGCCTCAAGAAAGACTTATTGCAGGGCAAGGTTCAGGATTTATTGTCGCTGATAATGGCATGATTTTAACCAATGCTCATGTGGTCAGTGGTGCGGATAAAGTTACTGTAACTCTCAAAGATGGACGTACTTTTACAGGGAAAGTTCAAGGTAGTGATAAAATCACCGATTTAGCGGTAGTCAAAATTAATGCTCAAGGACAACCATTGCCTGTTGCTTCTTTGGGTAATTCTAACCTTGTGAAAGTAGGTGATTGGGCGATCGCTGTTGGTAATCCTGTCGGTTTAGATAATACCGTTACATTGGGCATTATTAGTACTTTGCACCGTCCTTCTTCAGAAATAGGAATTTTAGATAAAAGAATCGATTTTTTGCAAACTGATGCGGCCATCAACCCCGGTAATTCAGGAGGGCCACTTTTGAATGCTCGAGGAGAAGTGATTGGTATCAATACTGCTATTCGTGCGGATGCAATGGGGATTGGTTTTGCTATTCCGATTAACAAAGCTAAAGAACTACAAAGTATTTTAACTCAGGGAAAAGAAGTTCCCCATCCTTATATTGGCATTCAGATGATTAATGTTAATCCTGATTTGGCGAAAAAGAATAATGATGATCCTAATACAATGTTTGTTGTACCTGAAGTCGAAGGTATTTTGGTGGCGAGAGTTTTACCTGATACTCCTGCTCAAAAAGGAGGTTTACGTCGAGGAGATGTCATCACCAAGGTTAATAATCAACCGATGACAGATGTTAATAAGTTACAACGACTAGTTGAAGATAGTGGAATTGATTATAATTTGAATTTTACTATTACCAGAAGCGATCGACAATTAAATGTAAATGTGAGAACTGAGCAAATGCGTTAAATCCAACCATCAACTATCAACTATCAACCGTCAACTATCAACCATAAACTTTACACAGATTTATGACAGAAAATTCTCAAACTATTTCTTTACCAAGTATTGACAGTGCGATCGCATTAGCAGGTGTACAAGAAGAAAACCTCAAATTTATCTCCCGTCATACAGGTGCAAATTTAATTTTGAGAGGGCAAGATGTCGTAATTTATGGGCAACCCAAAGCCATTCAACGTAGTTTAAATGTCATTCGATTTTTAGAAACTTATTGGAATACAGGCAAATTGATCACTCAGCCCGATATTATGACGGCATTTCAAGCATTAGATACAGGGAGAGAGGAAGAATATCAAAATATACAAAAACAAGTTTTAGCCAAGACTCGTAATGGGGATTTGATTAGAGCCAAAACTTTTCGGCAGCAACAATATATCAAAATGATTCAAAAACATGATATTACTTTTGGTATTGGCCCTGCTGGTACAGGTAAAACTTTTTTGGCAGCAGTGATTGCGGTACAAGCTTTACTCAAAAATGAATGTGATCGACTGATTTTAACACGTCCTGCGGTGGAAGCAGGAGAAAAACTCGGATTTTTACCTGGAGATTTACAACAGAAAGTAAACCCTTTTTTACGCCCTCTGTATGATGCTCTTTATGAATTTATTGAACCCGCTAAAATTCCTGAATTGATGGAAAAAGGCAAAATCGAAGTTGCACCTTTAGCTTATATGAGAGGTCGTACTTTAAGTAATGCTTTCGTAATAGTAGATGAAGCTCAAAATACCACCCCAGCACAATTGAAGATGGTTTTAACTCGTCTTGGTTTTGGCTCTAAAATGATTGTCACAGGGGATATCACTCAGACTGATTTACCTTCTCGTCAACATTCAGGATTAGTTGTGGCGAGTAAAATTCTCAAGGATGTTGAAGGTATTGGTTTTTGTTATCTCACTCAAGGTGATGTAGTCAGACATCCTCTGGTACAAAAAATTGTAGGTGCTTACGAAAAAAATGAAGGAATGAGCATTAGATTTTAGAAGTGAGGATTCAAAAATATAGCGTTACCTAACCAAGAGATGAAAAAACCCATTGTCAAATTATTGTCTTGGGTTTTGAAATAATCATGATCTCAATAAGCAACGCCGATATTTTCTACAAGTCTAAATTATTGAAAAATTACCATTTTTTGTATGGTAAGAATTTACCACACATCGTAATTTGAACGCGATCGCCTTTAGGATCTTCAACCTTATCAACTTCAATGGAAAAATCGATCGCACTCATAATACCATCCCCGAATTTTTCATGGACTACAGCCTTGATTGGCATACCATAAACCTGCATGATTTCATAAAAACGATAAATTAAAGGATCAGTAGGAATTTGTGGTTCTAAAGATCCTTTCAATGGAGCAATGGTTAACTCTTCAGCCATATCTTCAGACAAGCCTAAAGTAGAAACAATAGTTTTGGCTTCTGTTTCATCAGCACTTGCTTGACGATAGATAACAGAAGCAATCCCAGTTTCATCTCTGCCCACAGCCTTTTCTAAATCTTCAAAAGATACGCCTTGTTCTTTTTTAGCAGCTAATAATGTTTTAGTAATTTCAGCGATCGCCATAATTGTTTCTCCTAATTAAAAATTGAATAGTTTTTCTGTAACCAAATAATCTTTGACAAAATTGTCAAAGTGATTCAAATATTTCCAAACTAACGAAACTTACGTTCGGATTCTTGAATGGGAATATCATTGATACTGGCAAAACGACGTTTCATTAAACCATATTGATCAAATTCCCACATTTCATTACCACAAGCTCGATACCATTGCTCGGAATCATCACGCCATTCATATTCAAAACGAACAGCAATGCGATCGTCACTAAAGCACCAAAGCTCTTTTTTGAGATGGTAATCTAGCTCTTTTGCCCACTTACGAGTCAAAAAAGCTTTAATTTCCTCACGTCCAGAAAAAATTTCTGCCCGATTTCGCCACTGCGAATCAATGGTATATGCCAAAGCAACCTTTTCAGGATCCTTGGTATTCCAAGCATCCTCAGCCATTTGCACTTTTTTAGTAGCCGTTTCCAAGGTAAATGGAGGTAAAGGAGGTTTTGTTTCCATAATTTAAAATGTGTCTGTATAGCTTAAAATACAAGTTCATTGTCAATTGTCAATTATCAATTGTCAATTGTTAACCCTTGCTTCTTCAACAGCACGAGTTTCCCTGAATAAATGTTCTTCCATTGCTACCTTTAAGGGAAGATAATCAGGATGTTTTTCCACTTCCAAACGATTACGAGGACGAGGGAAAGGTACATCGAGAATTTGAGCAATACCAGCAGCAGGCCCTTTAGTCATCATCACAATTTTATCCGAGAGCAAAAGAGCTTCATCAATACTGTGGGTAATCATAATTACCGTTTTACGATGTTCTTCCCAAATCCGTTCGATTTCATCTTGAAGAAAACCACGGGTTAAAGCGTCCAAAGCGCCAAAAGGCTCATCCATTAATAAGACTTGAGGATTAATCGCCAATGCCCTCGCAATTCCGACTCTTTGTCTCATGCCTCCAGATAGTTCATGAGGATGCTTTTTAGCCGCACCTTCTAAACCAACTAATAGCAGATGTTCTTTTACAATACGATTTTGCTGTTTAACCGACATTTTAGGAAAAACAGTTTCCACCGCAAAACGGATATTTTCATGAACAGTCATCCAAGGCATAAGAGCATAGTTTTGGAAAACCATACCTCGATCAGGGCCAGGGCCTCGAATGGGTTCTTTGTTCATCATGATAGAACCTTCAGAAGGAAAACTTAAACCAGCAATTATATTTAATAATGTTGATTTTCCACATCCTGAAGGACCAATAATCGTAACAAAGGTGTTATGTTCAATATCTAAGTTGATATTTTCCAAAGCAACAAAATCTGATTTACTAGAACCAAAAATACTAGCAATTAAACCAGGTTTACTCGAAAAAACTTTGGAAACATTTCTCAGACACATTTGGACAGAATCTGGAGTTTCTAAGCAAGTTAGATATTCAGTTTGAGCCGTTGATTGTGTCATGACGATTCTTTCCCAAAAGATACCAATTTTTCCAAATAAGCAAAGATTTGATCGAGTATAAGTCCCACAATTCCAATAATCAAAATTGCGACAATAATATTAGGAATGTAAAGGTTATTCCACTCATTCCAAATAAAATACCCCAATCCAGTTCCTAAAAGCATTTCCACCGCCACAATTACTAACCAAGAAATACCCATACTAATCCGTAAGCCAGAAATAATATTTGGTAGTGCCGCAGGAATAATGACTTTAAAAATAGTTCTCAACTTTGATGCACCAAGGGTCTTGGAAACATCTAAATAGTCAGAACTAACGTTAGCAACACCGAAAGCCGTATTAACTAAAGTCGGCCAAATACTGCTAATTAAGATGATAAAAACTCCTGTTTTTTCCGAGTCTCTAAATATATAAAGTCCGAGGGGTAGCCATGCTAAAGGAGATACTGGTTTTAGCAGTTGAACATAAGGATTAAATGCCTTAGAGGCAATTTTAGAAATCCCGATCATAATGCCTAAAGGCACTGCAATGATGGATGCCATAGTATAACCGATCGCGACTCTTCTCAGGCTAATTAGTAGATTCCAGCCAATTCCTTTATCATTAGGGCCATTATCAAAAAAAGGATGCGTTACCCACCAACAAAATTCTTTCAAGGTTACCGAAGCAGATGGCATTCCTTTGGCGAAAATTTTCGCATTTGCTCCTAATTCCCAAAATGAGAGAAAAATTACTAAGGATAACAAAAAAAGAGCTAGGGCGTGTCATCAATTAAGCCAAATGACGATCGCTGCTAAATGAATACCA
>JAALKG010000118.1 GCA_011088145.1 Cyanobacteria bacterium MH1_Bin12
CTAGATTTCTTAGGAATCCCGCGTCTCCGACGCTGGGAGGATGTCAAAGTATTAACTTTTCAAACAGGTTCTAAATAGATTGTGGTCAATAATATCACAACAGAAATAATGAAATCATTTCAAATATTGACTTCTAAATTCTGTCTCCTGATTTCGAACTTTACTAAAACGCTTTTGTGTAAAATCAGTTATCTAAGACAAGTAGGGTTTCAACACCTTTAAGATTCGGTAACACCAGTATTGTCATAAAAATTAGAATTATGTTAAGTTTAGTTAAGACGCAATTGTTATAATAGATTTAAACAATTTACTTACATATAAGGCATTAGTTTAGATACTTACTCCTTAATTTTAATTAAATAGATAATAAAGAAAAAATATGAAATCATCTTGGCGGACAGTCCTTTTGTGGACAATCCCACTTTTAGTAATTGGCTTTTTCATTTGGCAGGGAAGTTTTGCTAGTACGGTGAATCCTAGCAACAATACTGCCAGTACTCGTATGACCTACGGTAGGTTTTTAGAGTACTTAGACAAAGGTAGAGTAAGCAGTGTTGATTTATACGAAAATGGACGTACTGCGATCGTCGAAGCGATCGATCCTGAATTACGTCAAGTACAAAAATTAAGAGTTGACTTACCCGGTGCATCACCTGAGTTAATCACTAAATTAAGAGAAGCAGATGTGAACTTTGATACCCATCCTCTTCGTAGTGAAGGTGCAATTTGGGGAATTTTAGGTAACTTAGTTTTCCCAGTATTGCTAATTGCTTCTTTGTTCTTCCTTTTCCGTCGCTCCAGTAATATGCCTGGAGGCCCAGGACAAGCGATGAATTTTGGTAAATCCAAAGCACGTTTCATGATGGAAGCCAAAACTGGTATCATGTTCGATGATGTCGCAGGTATTGATGAAGCCAAAGAAGAGTTAGAAGAAGTTGTTACTTTCCTCAAAAAACCTGAAAAATTCACGGCAGTTGGTGCCAGAATTCCTAAAGGTGTCTTGTTAGTAGGCCCTCCAGGAACAGGTAAAACCCTTCTTGCTAAAGCGATCGCAGGAGAAGCAGGTGTTCCTTTTTTTAGTATCTCTGGTTCTGAATTCGTGGAAATGTTTGTCGGTGTTGGTGCATCTCGTGTCCGTGACTTATTCAAAAAAGCCAAAGAAAATGCTCCTTGTTTAATCTTTATCGATGAGATTGATGCAGTTGGTCGTCAACGTGGTGCAGGTATTGGTGGTGGTAATGATGAAAGAGAACAAACTCTTAACCAATTACTTACCGAAATGGATGGTTTTGAAGGTAATACAGGTATTATCGTGATTGCTGCAACCAACCGTTCAGACGTTTTAGACTCCGCCCTTATGCGTCCTGGTCGTTTCGATCGTCAAGTAATGGTTGATCCACCTGACTTTAAAGGTAGAGTTGGTGTTTTAGAAGTTCATGCTCGTAACAAAAAAATTGCTCCCGAAATTTCTCTGGAAACTATTGCTCGTCGTACCCCTGGATTCAGTGGTGCTGACTTAGCTAACTTACTCAATGAAGCAGCTATCTTAACCGCCCGTCGTCGCAAATCTGAAATCACCATGTCAGAAATAGATGCGGCAGTCGATCGAGTTGTGGCAGGAATGGAAGGTACTCCTTTAGTTGATAGTAAGAGCAAACGTCTTATTGCTTATCATGAAGTCGGTCATGCCATCGTCGGTACATTAATCAAAGATCATGATCCTGTACAGAAAGTAACTTTAATTCCCCGTGGACAAGCTCAAGGTTTAACTTGGTTTACTCCTAACGAAGAACAAGGTTTGACCACCAAATCGCAACTGATGGCGAGAATTGCTGGTGCCATGGGTGGACGTGCCGCCGAAGAAGAAATCTTTGGTCATGATGAAGTAACTACTGGTGCGGGGGGTGACTTACAACAAGTTACTGGTATGGCTCGTCAAATGGTAACTCGTTTTGGAATGAGTGATATGGGGCCTCTTTCTTTAGAAGGACAAGGTGGAGAAGTCTTCCTTGGTGGTGGTGCGATGAATCGTGCTGAATATTCAGAAGAAAGTGCTTCCCGTATTGATTCTCAAGTTCAAACTATTGCTGAACAGGGTCATCAAGTTGCTCGTCAAATTGTACGTGAAAATCGTCAAGTAATCGATCGCTTAGTTGATTTATTAATTGAAAAAGAAACTATCGATGGAGATGAGTTCCGTCAAATAGTTGCTGAATACACTGAAGTTCCTGAAAAAGAACAGTTTGTTCCTCAGCTATAAACTTAATTTACTTAATCTTAAGTATTAAAACCAAGAGGTTAGAGCAATCTAGCCTCTTTTTTATTAATTTACGCATTCGGTTGTTGCCAGAGTCATTAAAATGTAGAGAAAATAACCAATTCCACCGAAAAAGCCAACGACTATGTATCTCCGCAAAAGCTTCTTCCATGGACTCTTGACGTATTTTAATTTGATGCTCTAAAGTTTCACAATACTGATGTATTTTTATTCTTTCACTTTCTGAGCGAAAATATCCCGTGACAGAAGTTAATAAAATACCGACAATGGGATCTGCATTTTGAATTATTGTTTGAAGTTGTTCATTACTAATTTTGTTTACCACAACGTTTGTTTTCGCTCTGGCTGAAGCTGAACGAGGACTATTATCAATCAAAGCTAATTCACCGAACATTTGTGATGGTAATAATGTATTTAATACGTGATCATTACCATCAACTTGAATAAAAATTTCTACTTCTCCTTGATCAATAACATATGCAAAATCTCCCAAGTCTTGCTCAGCAAAAATAAGTTCCCCGGCATTAAATTTTTCGGTTAATCTTTCAATCATCACTTTGGTTTTACTACATTAATCAATTAAACCTTCTTCTCTGGCACGAATTAACGTTAAGCTACGTATATTTTGACCTGATGATGGATATATTTGTAAAACATCTTGAATTTTTGTCCAATAATGACGAATCATTCGTTCGGACTTATACATTTTTTTGGCGATAACTTTATCTTGAAGACCTTCTTGAAAAGCAAATTTTAGGACTTCCAACCACTCAGGTTTCAATTCAATATCGGTATTTAAAATTTTGGTATGGGTTACGCCTTCTATTGACCAATTCAGCATATTCAACATTTGAGCTGAAGACATACTTTTATCGGCAATAGTAAAGCCGCCTTGATGCTCATCAATCTTATTTTTGATCCTGATCAGAGCCTTTGTGTTACTACTTTGCACCATAATATTAAGATCGGGATAGCTAATCATTAATTTCTTTAATAGTAAAAGACCATTTTCGACTTGGGCTAGTGAATCTTGATCTACAGGTATGGAAAGATCCACAATGACTATTTCTGGTTGATGAGTGGAAACTTTGTTCAAGGAATCTTCCACTGTTTTCGCAATAATAATTTGGGCTTGAGAGAACTGTTTTTGCAACATTGAAATAGTTCCTTCAATAATCAGTTCATGATCGTCTATTAATAAAATATTCACTTGAGTTTTTTTACTGGGCTAAAGTTGTTAGCAAATCTTTCCAAAGCTTAATTGAATAAATACCTAATCCCGCTTTTTTCGTCAATTTGGATACATTTATCAAATATACTGATTTGAAACAACTTTTTTAGTATAAATTTATACTGAGGATCTGCTGAAACAGTCAAAAATATTATCCATGAAGACTTTGGAGGATTCTCAACTGATCAGCTATTTTAAGACTATAAACTTTTGTATATATGTATTCTTCCCACACCCAAATTAAACCCTACTGGGTTAATACCGTGGGGAAAGACTTTGATCGTGAATTGAAAAACTCCATCAGAAGAAGGATTGCGTTTTGCTTTTAAAGCGATCGTCACTGTATTATTACCTTGTATAGGAGAATCAAAGGAAACATCAATAGTATTAGACGAATTTTTGGAACTGGTCACTGTAACTGGTACTTTTACTTTTTTATTATTTTCATTGATCACAAATGCTTCAGTTTTATTAAGATTCAAATTAATAGTATCCACATTAGTTTGTTGTTGAACAGACACTTGCCCTACAGCAGATGAATTAGGAGGTACTTTCATCGTCATATAATAAGTCGCATTGGGATAAGATGTGGTTTTATGAGGCGATCGAAATTCCACTAATTGAGGAGCTCCCCCATTTTGAGCTAATAAAAAGGGCTGAGATTTGATAATGTCAGTAGGTTTTGTTAGGGATGATAATTCTTGGAGTTCTAATGTCTTTGATGAAGAGTTTTTCTCAATTAAACTTAAATTTTGATTGCGATTCCCGATTTCAACTGCCAAAGAAGGGTAACAAATTAATGCACCTAAAGATGCAATAGTAAAAATACTTGTGATGCGATCGCTTAATTTTTGTTTTTGTTTAGTTTTACTCATAATTTATTACCTTTGATAGCTTTTGTTATTGATTAAGGGTTATTATTATCATCTGGACATAACAACGGTGGGCAAGGAGATTTTTCGGGGGGAATGCTCGTCGTATCATTTGACATATCAGTTGTGGAAGAAGGTTGTGTTTCATCAGGTATCGTCGGAACATTTTCTAAAAACTCCTCTAAATCTAAAATTCCACCACGAGACAAACCTCCTGAAGAAATTCGAGAAGAAATATCAAATAAATCGATTAACACGTTATTGGGATTATCACTCGGTTGTAAAGTGATCAGCAATCCATCTGACTTGCATTTAAAACCAGAAGGTTTTTTTTCGGCCACACAAATAACAGGTAGTCTATTCATTCTGCCCGTAGCAATATAACGTAAACTACCACTATCAGAAAATTTTTGAAATCTTTGAGTAACTGCCTCACATCTTCTTTGAGGAGTCCAACCAGAAGCACGAAAAAAGTTACTATTCCAAATAATTAGTTGAATTCTTCCCCTTTGGGTATCCACAACAGTCGTCGGATTATTTTTAAACTCAAGACAGTTATAAATATTTTGGGATTGAGCGTGAGATGGCAAAGGCAAAATACTATTGATTATAGCCAGTATTGAGATGGGGATTATAGTTTTAATATTCATAACAAAAATCATTTAATTATTTTATTAAAAAAGGTCAAAGTTCAACATTTCGATAGGCTTAGTCCATTGTGGGCAAAAGGCAAAGATGTTTGTATCTTCTATTCACAATTAGCTAAAGGATTGGGATCATTGGGATCACACAAACAAACAACTCCTTCAGGACAATCAGGCTGCACTGGTTGGACTGGTTGGACTGGTTGAACGGGTTGAACGGGTTGAACGGGTTGAACGGGTTGAATTGGTTGTGTTTGACCATTTTGTTTTTCTATCTGTTTTTCTATCTGTTCTGTCAGACATTTTTCAGCCTTATCAAGTATTTTTTTGCCTTCTGATAACCAATAATTTGAACCAGATATTTTACCTGCATTTTCGATCGCGGAAGTACAATAGTCGTATTCTAAATCTCTACTTGCTTGACTAATCAAGACACTATTTTGTTTATATTCCCTTTGCCATTGACTCAAATTAATTAAGGCAGCTTCCCTAATAGAACTAGGAGGGATTGTATCAATTTCTTGTGATGCCCCCTCTAAATTTCCCTCTTCTTGATATAGCAATCGTGCTTTTTCAACAATTTTTTTACTCCAATTGTCAATCTGAACTTGGGCTTGATTATAATATTCATATTCTTTGGGAATTTTGGTAATAACTTCTAATGCTTCAGAATAATTAAAAAACTTCGCTTTTTGTTTAGCTTCTTCATAGCGACAGACACCAATATATTTAGATAAAGTTTTAACAGGGACAAAATTATCCTTTTCTTTTAACTGTTCTTCAGCGGATTCAAAACATTGTAAGTAAGACTTTTGGTCGTATTGACTTTGTAATGATTCAATAAATTTGTCTTTTTCTTCTAAAATTCGAGCTTCTTCACTTTTATTCATAAAGTAAATGCCTCCCGTGGCAATTAATCCAATTATCAATGCCGTGGTCACGGTTGAACCAATGGGAGATTTTAACCAATCGCTAAGAGGATTTGACTCATTCACTGGAGATGATTTTTCGATCGCTTTATCCGTAGTTTCAAAAGAATCATTAGAACCATTTGTATTTTGACTTACAGGTTGCTTTGTTAAAGGAGTTACCTGTTTTAGATTATTATATTCGGAGGACAAAGAATTATAATTTTGCCCTTGGGTTTGCTGTTGTTGATAATAATTAAGATCGGTCATCACGTCTGATGATGATTGATAACGTTTTTTACAATTATCAAAAGTCATTTTTTGGAGAATACGAGCCATAATAGGATTGATAGAAGATGAATCGGAAAAATCAATTTCTCCCTCCTCATTTTTTTCAAAATCGACAGGATTTTTACCTGTGAATGCTTGAATCGCAATAATTCCCAAAGCATAAATATCACTATTTTTCTGAGGTTTACCATCAAACTGCTCTTTGGGCATATACCAAGGAGTTCCAATAGCCGATGTGCGATCGATTATACGACTTTGATCAAGATTAAATTGTTTAACTGCACCAAAATCGATTAAAACCAATTTCTGATCTTGCTGACGACGAATCAGGTTATCTGGTTTGATATCCCGATGAATAATTCCTTGACCATGAATATCTTTGAGAATTAATAAACATTCTCGTAACATGGTAATCAAACGGTCTTCTGACCAAGGTTGACCAATGATCAACTCTTGCCTGAGAGTATTACCTTCTATATAGTCTTGTACTAAATATAGTTGCCCTTCTTCCTCAAAATAGTTAACTAACTTAGGAATTTGGGGATGATTAATCTTTTTGAGAATTTCCGCTTCTTGCTAAAAAAGTGTAGTTGCTTTCTCCACAAAATTAGGCTTCTGAGACATTAAATACAGTTGTTTAATTACACACTGCTTTTGAGTTTGGGTATCTATGACTAAATAAACATGACCAAAACTACCACTACCAAGTTTTTTGATCAGTTGATAGGGAGAAGGTAAATGGACATTGATAGTAGTAGGATCATTCATTTTTATCAGTTAATTAATCTTGTCAGCTCATTCTATTTTAATCACATAATATAGGAGGACAATCAATTACTGTAGGGTTTTTTTGAATTGGTACAGGTTTAGTGTTTATAGTAGGTTCTGGAGTTGAAACGACAGAGGGTTGAGGAGTAACCACAGATGGTTGACTCATCAAGGGTGCCACGGTAAGATATTTCTCCATGTCCAATATTCTTTGACTTCTTCTGACTGGCATCGAACCCACTCTGGTTGCTTCTTGAAATAATTCCTTCATAACCTGATCAGGATTATCTTTAGGTTCAAGAGTGAGTAAGAGTCCTTCTGGAGTACAGTTAATATTCATTCCGGGTGAAGGTTTTTGTCCTGATACACAAATAACCTTATATTTGCCGAGAGTCCCAGTCGTAATATATTTTAAGGTACCATTGTCAGAAAAATTTTGAAATCTTTGTGTTACCTCATCACATCTTTTTTGTGGTGTCCAACTCGATTGAGCAAAATAGCCACTTTCCCAAGAAATCAATTGGATTCTTCCTCTACTGGTATCTACTATGGTCATGGGTTTCCCCTGATTTTCTAGACATTGATAAGTTCTGGTAGAAGATTTGACGGTAGGATTATTATTGATTGCTACAGGTTGATTGTTGGTTGTAGGTACGCTAGTAATTGGTTGATTGGTTGTTGTCGGTTGGGTTGTTGTAATTGGTTGATTTGTTGTTGTTGGTTGGGTTGTCGTAATTGGAGGTAAAGTACTGATATTGGGTTGAGTAGTGGTAATTGGAGGTAAAGTACTGGTATTAGGTTGGATTGTACTTTGAGGAGTCGTTGTTTCTTCCAGACGAGGAGCTTCATTTAATACCGATTGTATGGAAACGACTTCATTACTACCAATACTTCTGGTGACGGGTGCGCCTCCTTTTCTTGTGGCATTACTGAATAAATAAAGTACAGACAAAAACTTAATTTTATAGTTAGAAAAATTATCAAGTATTTTTAATTTGAAAACAGCCAAAAAATGACTTTAACTTATCATCAAAAAAAAGCAGAACAAAAAACAGAGAAAATATTAAACGGTGCGTTATCTCAATTTTTACAAGATGGTTACTTAGGTTCGAGCATGGATAGAATTGCTCAAGCTGCGGGAGTTTCCAAGCAAACTCTGTATAGTTATTTTGGTGACAAAGAAAGTTTATTTAAGGCGTTAATTAGAAAAGTAACAACCCATAAATTTCAATTAGTGTGGTCTAAACCTCTCAAAGGAAAACCCGAAATCGTCTTGAAGGGTTTGGCTCAAAGAATTTATTACGAAGTTAATGATCCAGGGAAAACGCATCTTAAATTAAAGATTAGAAGTTATTTGGAAAAACAGAGTT
>JAALKG010000119.1 GCA_011088145.1 Cyanobacteria bacterium MH1_Bin12
TTGACCACAATTACTACAGTCTTGTGAAGTAAATTTAGGGTCAACAACAATAAACAATAAATGATGGCATTAACCGCAATCGTATTGACCTGAATTTCAGCAATACTTGCAATCCCTAGTACTTTTTTATTAATAGAGTGTGTGGCCGCACTTTTTCCTTTTTCCGAAGAAATAATTGACGAAAGGCCTTCAAATATCGCTGTGTTGGTACCCGCACATAACGAATCTGATTATATAAAGGAAACTTTAAAATCCATTTGACCACAACTCAATCTGTCAGATTCTCTTGATGATAAATCTGTGAGCGATCGCCTTATAGTAATTGCTGATAACTGCACAGACGATACAGCAGAGTTGGCTCGAAGTGTTAAAGGAGTAACAGTTATAGAAAGAGAAAATACTGATTTACGGGGTAAAGGTTACGCTGTCGATTTTGGTTTACGTTATTTAAAATCTCACCCTCCAAATATAGTTTTAATGATCGATGGAGATTGCATTGTAGAACCAAAAACTATAGAAAAAATTACTCGACTAGCATGGAAATACGATAGACCAGTTCAAGCAACTTATCTAATGGATATTCCAGCTTCACCCACTCCTAAAGATGTAATTTCTGGCTTCGCATTGATTATCAAAAATTCAGTACGTCAAAAAGGTTTGGCCAAACTTCTACTTCCATGTTTGCTGACAGGCTCAGGAATGGCTTTTTCTTGGAACATGATCCATAAAGTTTCTTTTGCTAACAGCAAAACAGTAGATGACATGCAGTTGGGTTTGGATTTAGCTATTGCAGGATATTCACCTTTACATTGTCATTTTGGAAAAGTTAGGGGCCGTTTAATGGAAAATCAATTTGCAACTAGTCAAAGGTCACGTTGGGAGCATGGTCATATCGAAACCATATTAACTGAAACTCCTCGTTTATTAAAAGCTGCCGTTAAACAAAGAAGATTTGATTTGTTCGGATTAACCTTAGAATTATGTATCCCTCCTCTTTCTTTGTTGATAACATTTTGGTTTATTAGTATTGTTGGTACTTTGTGTGGAGTGATTTTGGGATTGTCTTCTATCCCTCTTGTCATATTAATAATTGAAGGTATATTTATTTTTCTTTCTTTATTTGCCGCATGGATCAAGTTTGGTCGTAGCGATATTCCCTTAAAAACAATGCTGAGTCTCCTATTTTATCTATTTTGGAAAATCCCTCTATATTGGGCTTTTCCTTTTAAACGTCAAAGTCGTTGGACAAAAACTGAAAGGGATATTTAAGGTCTGCTGAATAAATGAAACAAAAAAGAGAGCAAAATTTTAAACTTCTACCCCCTTTTTTATTTTATTGTATTTAGTTTTTTTTATTGTAAACCAGCATTAGAACCGGGCTTACCAGTTGCTAATTGTACATTGACGATCGAACCACCCATTTTCTGAATTCTTTGTTGTTCTTTGAACCAGTTATCATAGGGTACTAACTTTGTAAAGTAAGTATTTTGTAATTCTCTTTGAGTTCTGATTCTAGTTTGGCTTGGTACGCAAGCAGTTACTTTAAACATTCTCATAGGGGTGAGTCTCCTTGATGATAAAAATCAGATATTAAACTATATTTGTGAAAAATTACCGTAGTCCAATCTAATACATTTCTGAATAACTTTATTTTAAAAATGATCAGATGGAAAAAATGAATAGAAGTTTTGCAGAATTAAGAAATTATCTTAAAAAAATAAAAAGGTAGATTATCAAAGACAACAAAACAGGGCTTGAAAAACTATGACGATCGAAAATCTTATGACAATTTTCAAGGTTAGGAGTCAAGAGTCAATACTAAATCAATTAAGATACTTAGCAAATTTCAATTAAACTAGCACTCACTCTGGACTTTCCTAACCGAATAGTTAACTTAAAGCCACCATTATTAATCTATTGATGATAATTAGCTTAAGCCAGAACAGATGTAATCGAAGTAAACACCCATTTCTTTACCAGCATCAGCACCTACTAAAGAAGCAGTAACTTCTTTCATAGCTTGGATAGCTTGAATAGTAGAGCTAGAAGGTACACCCAAAGAATTGTAGGTTTCTTTTAAACCATTGAGTACACGCTCATCTAAGATAGAAGCGTCACCAGCTAACATAGCATAGGTGGAATAACGAAGATAGTAGTCTAAGTCACGAATACAAGCTGCGTAACGACGAGTGGTGTACATGTTACCACCAGGACGAGTTACAGAGGAGTATAATAAGGATTTAGCTACAGCATCTTTAACGATAACAGAAGCGTTAGCACTGATTTTGCTAGCGGCATTAACGCGAATTTGACCAGTTTGAAAATAGCCTTTTAGTTTGTCTAAAGCACCGGCATCTAAGTATTTGCCTTGTACGTCAGAAGAGTTTATTACAGCAGTAATTGCGTCTTGCATTATTGTTTTTCCTTTTACTTAATTAATTTTTGTTTAATATTTGAGTAAACTCAAAATTATTATGTCAATAGGATAGATTTTAAACCTATTGCATAGCACCGACTACGTAATCGAAATAGCTACCAGCTTCACCTGCTTCTTCAGCAGACATTAAACCACTTGCAACTTCTTTCATTTCACGTACACTTTGAGCTATAGCACCAATGTCAGTACCTAAAGATTTGTACATTTCTTTGACGCCTACTAAACCAATTTCTTCAATAGGGGTAACATCACCAGCTACGACTCCATAGGTGACAAGACGTAAGTAATAATCCATGTCACGTAAACAGGTCGCAGTCATTTCTTCACCGTAAGCGTTTCCACCAGGAGAAACAACATCAGGACGTTTTTGGAATAAACGATCACCAGCTTCTTTGATAATACGCTCACGAGAACCAGTTAAGGTTTCAGCAATGCGTAAACGACTTTCACCACTGGTAACAAAAGCTTTAATTCTGTCTAGTTCACCTGGACTCAAGTAACGTGCTTCTGCGTCAGCATTCACGATGGACTTCGTGACTATACTCATTTATGGATTCCTCCAAAGAAAATATTTAAATATTATTTATTTAACCAGAAATTTTAGTTAAGCTGGCATTCAAAACTGAAAAATTTTCTATCAACATAAAATTGACAGTCTATTCCCCGTATCAGTATAACTTCAAATGGTTACAATTACTGATTGATGGGGAAAGATTTTGTTATCTCTCTCCGCCAATAATTGTCCGACATTACGTCCCCTTCTGTTTCAATTTCTTAATACTTTTTAATAATTCATTAGGTAGATGCAGTTTTAAACTTTAATTTTTGGTGATTTTAATCATGTTATGCATAAGGCTAGAATCTATATAAAGTCTGATGTGAATTAAAAATGACCGTTATTGGATAAGGCTTTTAGCGATGATCCAAAATTGTTAATCTCCAGTAATTAACCAAATAACGAGGGTTTCAAGAATTAATACACATAAGACGTATTTAAATGAGAATTGCTAGACAAAAATATCAAGTCATCCTGAAGTACGGGGTTTTAGACCCAAAATTTTTGATAAAATGATTTCATTTTGCTAAATTATTTATCCCAATTGTTGTATGTACATCGATCGATTACTCTCTAGTTATGATTATTCTTTACCTGCTGAACTAATTGCTCAAAATCCTGTTATTCCTAGAGATAGTTCTCGTTTATTGGTTGTGAAGCCTGAAGGGAAAATAAATCATCATATTTTTGCTGAACTATCAGATTTACTTAGTTCTGGGGATTTGTTGGTAATTAATGATACTCGTGTTATCCCTGCTCGTTTATACGGAAAAAAATCTACTGGTGCAGATGTGGAAGTTTTGTTGGTAGAACAGAAAAGTCATAATTGCTGGTTGAGTTTGGTTAAACCTGGTAAACGTTTTACTATGGGTAGTAAAATACATTTGGGAAATAGTGATCAACCTTTACTGACGGCAACGGTAGTTGATAAAGATGAGGCGACGGGGGGGAGATTATTACAGTTTGATGTCCCTCAAGTGGGTTCTTTTTGGTCTTTGTTAGAGCAAATAGGACATATTCCTTTTCCTCCTTACGTTACAGATTCTCAAGCACAGCCTCAACAATATCAGACAATTTATGCGGAAAATAAAGGTGCGATCGCAGCACCGACAGCGGGATTACATTTTACTGAAGAATTGTTTTCTCGATTAAAAGAGCAACAAGTCAATCTTGCTAAAGTTACACTTCATGTGGGAATCGGTACTTTTCGCCCTGTGGAGATTGAAAACATTACTGAACATCAAATGCACCAAGAATGGATAGAAATAGATGAGGATACTATTTCGGCAATCAAAAATACTAAAAAAGCGGGAGGAAAGGTAATTGCGGTGGGAACAACGGTGGTGAGAACTTTGGAGGGTGCATACAAAGCACAACAAAAACTAGCACCTTTTCAAGGAAAAACAGATTTATTTATTTATCCCGGTTATGAGTTTAAAGTAGTAGATGGTTTAATTACTAATTTTCATTTACCTAAATCTAGTTTATTAATGTTGGTGAGTTCTTTAATTGGTAGAGAAAGATTAATGAGTATTTATCAAGAAGCGATCGCTCAAAAATATCGTTTCTATTCTTTTGGTGATGCTATGTTCATTATGCCATGAGCCGGTAATTAATAATCGATAATAATTAATTATCGATGGCATCTTTGTCTTTGGGTATAAACGATCCCTCATTTTAACTATTAGGGAGATTGAATGGCAATGATTTAAGGCTTTCCCAGACCGAACCAGTAGCCTTTACCATAAACTGTGTGAATCAAGACAGGATCTGATTTTGATTCTATTTTTCGTCTGAGTAATTTAATCATTGCGGCGACCACATTGCTACTCGGTGCGTCTTCTGATGACCATAAATATTGATAGATATCTTCTTGACCTACTAATTGATGGGGATTTTCAATTAAAAACTGTAATAATTTAACTTCTTTTTCTGACAGCTTAATTAATCTTCCATTGCGATAAGCAATTTGATTATCTATTTCTAATTCTAAATCTTCTATTGTTAATTTATTTTGATTACCCTGATTTGTTATATTTTCTGAATTATTGATTAAACGTCTTAGTAATGCCCTGACTCTGGCAAGGAGTTCTCTTAATTCAAAAGGTTTAACCAGATAGTCATCTGCTCCTGCATCTAAGCCCAAAACTCGATCATCAAGAGTATCTTTTGCTGTTAAAAATAGAACGGGAGTATTAGCTACATGAGTGTCAGATTGCGATCGAATAAATTGACAAATGTCTAGACCATTTTTATGAGGTAACATCCAATCGAGGATCAATAAATGATAATCTGTTTGTTGGATAAGTTGTAGAGCAATATCCCCATCATGACAAATTTCGACCTGATAACCTTCCTGATTCAAAATGCCTTGTAAAGTTATAGCTAATTCCTTTTCATCTTCTACCAATAAAATTTTCATTGACATGATTTGCTCTCAACTGGTAATTAATAAAATATTATTCTGATATTGACCATTATGTTAACTATTGCATTGCCTAAAGGGGCATTATTGAAACAAAGCATTGAATTGTGCCAAGAAATAGGGCTTGATTTTAGTCTATTTCTTTCTAAGAGCAACCGTCAACTACAAATCGAAGATCCTAAAGGGTTGGCTAAGGCTTTGTTAGTTAGAGCACAAGATGTCCCTGTCTATGTAGAATATGGTCAAGCATATTTAGGAATTGTTGGTTATGACGTATTAAGAGAAAAACACGCCGATGTCGCCCAGATAACTGATTTGGGTTTTGGTTATTGTCGTTTGTCGGTGGCTGTACCTGAGAGTAGTCGTTATCGTAGTTCGGTGGAATTACCTGCTCATGGTATTGTTGCGTCTAAGTTTGTCAACTGTGCTAAAGAGCATTTTCGTTCTCTGGATTTACCTGTGGAAATCGTTAAACTCTCTGGCTCAGTGGAATTAGGCCCTATTATTGGTATGTCAGAAGCGATCATCGATTTAGTCTCTACAGGGAAGACTTTGAGGGAAAATGGCTTAATTGAAATTGATGTATTGTTTGAAAGTAGTGCTTATTTAGTGGCAAATCCTTTGGCTTATCGTCTAAATAGTCATCAACTTAATGATTGGGCGAAGAAATTAATTAATATTACGGTTGCTAATTAATCAGCATAATGGTCAGGTGCGTTCTAACTTATCCAATGGTGTCAACAAATTCGGATGATGACTATATCTCGCCTTGCAATGAATCTTTATTGGGGCAATAGATGACGTTCACAAATAATGAGCTAACTGGTTTTAAATGGAGTTTAATTTATTAAACGATTTATATTAGCCTTGAATGGTAATTCAAGGTCGGATTGAAACTTCTATGAGGGTATTAAGGGGATTGAGTTAGAATTATTTCTACACTCAATTCAAATTTTCTTGATTTTCTGACGGGGATTCTAAATTGAATCTATTTTGAAAATTTTTATTGAATAAAGTATTGCTTAAAATACCGACAATAGCGATCGTCAAAGCCATTATAGCGACAAGATACCAGTTTGTTGTTTTCTCTTGTGATGGATTGTCATTATTAGTTGGAGGAGTGTTTTTTTCCTCATCAATATAATTTTCTGGTTCTGGCTGTGTTAATTGCTGAAAATATTCTCTAATAGCATTTATTCCATGTTTAGCTATTTCCCAAGGAGGTGATTTGAGAGGATTATCATTTAATTCTAAGGTTGTTAAATTAGGAAGATTGACGATCGCTTCTGGTATATTTTCTATTTCATTATTGGCTAAATTTAAAGTTTTTAATTGAGGAAGATTTGTAACAGCTTCTGGTATATTTACGATTTGATTATTACTTAAATTGAGATTAGTTAATTTGGAAAGATTTGCGATCGCTTCTGGTATATTTACGATTTGATTATAAGCTAAACCCAACATTGTTAAACTAGAAAGATTTGTCACAACTTCTGGGATATTTGTTATTTCATTATCACTTAAATCTAAAGCTGTTAAATGAGTAAGATTTGTCGATGCTTCTGGAATTTCTTCTATTCTATTATGACTGAAATCAAGGGTTTCTATATTAGTAAGATTAGTGATCGCTTCTGGTATAATTTCTATTATATTATGACTTAAACCTAAAGTTATTAACTCAGAAAAATTGGTAATAGCTTCTGGAATTTTTTCTATTTTATTATCTCTTAATTCTAACCATTTTAAGTTAACAAGTTGCCTAATATCATTGGGAATAATGGAAATATTATTAGAACTTACAATTAAATATCTTAACTGTTTTAATTCAAAAATTTGAGGAGGAATTTCTGTTAATTTATCTTTATTTTTAGCATCTTGATCATTACTTAAATCTAATGCTTCTAATTGTTTTTCTCCTGCTTCTTCAATTCTGAGGAGAAAATGCTTAGGTATAGTCATTGTTTTTTCTAGTAAATCATTGATACTCATTATTATTTTATGAAACTTTTCCTACTTCCTACTATTAATTAAATGTGATATAGCAATTCCCGTATCATTGATATACAAATAAGGCTATTTTCGGAAATAAAAATACCAATTTATCAGATCAAAGTCCCCCCAATTTGGAGTATTTAGGAGGCATAAGTGCTTTAGTTTTTTCAGAGAAATGCCTTTACCTGTATTATACACATACTACGTTCGTACAAAAGCTTTAAATGTAGATTTTAATTTTTCCTCTTCAATTTCTTCTAATATCATAGTTGCGATCGCAAAGTGCCATTTTTTCGACTTCATTAATCATAATTATTACAAGATTAATTTTAATAACAAGAAAAACTTTATCCTGTTTATTATTAAACTTTGATCTTTTGTAACAGCAAATATTGGGAAGTATGTTATATTTTCTATGTTATATTTTCCCATGATTTCTTCTCTTTCTTAAAAAAGGAAATTATTTGAATGGAAAATATCAAGATTTCTGATCAGTTTCTGTATTATCAGCAATAGGAAAAAAATATGAAGTATGCAAAGTTACCAGCATTCGCCTTATCCCTCACTCTTGGTGCGATCGCATTTTTTGGAGGTAATGCACGGGCAGGAGTAGCCGATTTTATGTTGATCGGTGATAATAACCTTGATGGCACCTCGATCGCAAATCTTCGCTCCTGTTCAGAGAATGATAAAAATGCGAAAATACTGCTCGGCAGTCAGTTCAAGCAATGGATTGACGAGATTTCCCAGACCGCACAACAGAAGATGTTCAGACTAAAAAGGTGTGAAGTTATGGGAATCAAAGTTGTCAACCAGTCTGGAAGAAAGTACAGAACTGTAAACGATTTGTCTCAGCGGGGATCGGGAGAGCGTCGGGTGGGGAGAGGGGGTGGGGGAGGGGGGGGGGGGGGGGGGGGGGGGGGGGGGGGGAGGGGGGGGGGGGGGG
>JAALKG010000120.1 GCA_011088145.1 Cyanobacteria bacterium MH1_Bin12
TAGAATTAGTACATAAGAATTGCATTTTTTTCTTCATCGATCGTTCGAATGTCGGCTCAAAGAAATAAGGAGAATGATTTTAACAATCCCCTTATCAACATTGGAAATAAACAGAAAATTGATTAAACAAGCATTAGAAAAGGTCAAGAATGTTGATATTCAGGATTGGGAAGAAAAAACTTTTGGTCAATCAATGCTTTCCAAAAGAAAAATTGCCTTTAATTGCTGAAAAATCCATTTTATCGACAGAGAAAGTGTATGAAATTACTTCAAGCTATTTTTGACAAAGTCAACACCCTAGGCTAGGGGGGCAAAATATCTTGAGGTTGCGAAACTATATGGTGTGTATACGATAGCTTGAATTGGCGGCTAAAGAGGCAAAATATTTTGAGTTTGCTTAACAGATGTTTATACATCACAACCTTAGAAAAGAGAGATGCTGAAGACAGAGAATCATTCATTTTCCATGATTACTCGCAAAATCATACTTGACGATAATGATAATAAGCCGCACAAGCACCTTCAGAGGAAACCATTGGTGTTCCTAAAGGGTTTTCAGGAGTACATTTAGTCCCAAAAGCTGGACATTGATGGGGTTTTTTGATTCCTTGTAAAATTTCTCCACTAATACAATCTTCAGATTCAGACGTATAAGTAATTAATAATTCTGAATTAAACTTTTTTTGTGCATCAAATTGAATGTATTTTTCCTTGATTTTTAATCCACTTTGAGCTATTTTAGCGATTCCTCGCCAATAGCGATCGTCAATTTCAAAAATTTTCTTGATTAATTGTTGAGCATTTTTATTACCTTCCTTACTCACAGAGCGGCTATATTGATTTTCTATCCTCGCTTCGTTTTTTTCTAACTGTTGCACACATAAATAGATGCCCTGTAAAATATCTGTGGGTTCAAAACCAGTCACGACAATCGGTACTTGATATTTACTGGCAATGGGTTCATATTCTTCGTAGCCCATAACTGTGCAAACATGACCTGCGGCTAAAAAACCCTGTACTCGACATTGAGCAGAAGATAAGATGGCTTCCATCGCTGGAGGTACTAACACATGAGAAACTAACATGGAAAAATTAGTTAAGTTTTTCTGGTGTGCTTGATAAATTGTCATGGCAGTAGCAGGGACAGTCGTCTCAAATCCAACCGCAAAGAAAACCACTTCTTGCTCAGGATTTTCTTGGGCTATTTTTAAACAATCCAGAGGGGAATAAACAATACGCACATCTGCCCCTGTCGCCTTTACCCTCAACAAATCCTGCTGACTACCAGGAACTCATAACATATCACCAAAAGAACATAATATCGTATTCGGTAAATTTGCGATCGCTATCGCTTGATCAATTAAAGCAATATCGGTAACACAGACAGGACAACCAGGCCAATGAATTAAAGTAATTTGCTGAGGAAGTAATTGATCCAAACCATATTTAACAATGGCATGGGTTTGCTCACCACAAATTTCCATGATTTGCCAAGGCTTAGTTGTTATAGATGCGATCGCTTGAGCATATTTTTCAACGACCTCAATATTTCTATATTCATCAACAAATTTCATCTGAGTTACGTAAAAGTCTTAATTGCTTCTAAATCCGCTAATGTTTGTTGTGCCTCATTTTCATCGATAATACTTAAGGCAAATCCCACGTGGACAACCACATAATTGCCGATTTGTACCTCTGGAACATAAGCTAAACTAACTTTTTTGACGATACCACCAAAACTCACCTTGCCAACTTTTTTTAAAAGGTCATCTCCATCCTCAATACTAATGATTTTACCAGGTATTGCTAAGCACATATTTGAACAAATTAATATTAAGTTTTCCTAATAAATAATAATAAAAATTAAGCAGAAATTAACTTACCTTAAACTAATAAATATAGCATAGAGTTAACAAGCTAATTTAGCAAAAAATATAAATTATTATTATGTTCTATTAAGAACTAGAGAACAGATCTAGAGATTGAACTACAATGAAATTGAGTGGGAATATAAATAAATTATTGCCCTTAAGATTAACTAATTTTGAGGCAAATAAAATAGCAACAATGTCAACTACACCTATTCAAAATCCCCTGACAAAAAATAAGATTTCTGGGCAAAATAATGGGGATAAACGCCTCAAAATATTGGACGTTACCATTAAAAGGAATCAATCTCGGCGTTCAAAATACGGGATTAATTGAAGTACCCATGGGAACGACTATTCGCCAAATTGTTGAACAAATGGGTGGTGGTGCATCGAACCAAGGCAAAATCAAAGCTGTACAAACGGGAGGGCCTTCAGGTGGTTGTATTCCTGAAAATGCTTTTGATACTGCCATCGATTATGACTCTTTAAAAGCATTGGGAACAATGATGGGTTCAGGAGGCATGATTGTGATTGACGAGGAAACCAATATGGTGGATATGGCGAGATTTTACATGGAATTTTGCCGAGACGAAACCTGTGGAAAATGCGTTCCTTGTCGTACAGGCACGGTGCAACTATATCAAATCCTCAACAAAATTATCAATGGAGAAGCCACTCAAGCTGACTTAACTAAACTCAAACAACTCTCTTATTTAGTGAAAGCAACTAGTTTGTGTGGTTTGGGACAAGGTGCGCCTAATCCTATATTAAGTACCCTTCGCTATTTTGAAGACGAATATTTAAGTTTACTGAAATAGCAAGATGAAATACACAATTGAGAATTGAGATGAGTTTAACCATCAACTATTAACTATTAACTGTCAAGCTTATGTCTGTTAAAACTTTAAAAATTAATGGAATTGACGTAGCAGTGGAAGCAGGAACATCAATTCTGCACGCAGCTCAAGAAACAGGGATTAGAATACCGACACTATGTCATTTAGAAGGAGTTTCCGACGTTAGTGCTTGTCGTTTATGTTTAGTAGAAATCAAAGGAAGCGATCGCCTTTTTCCTAGCTGTATCACCGAAGTTAGTGAAGGGATGGAGGTTTTTACCCACACCGAACAACTTCAAGAAAATCGTAAAATGTTAGTCGAGCTATTATTTGCCGAAGGTAATCATGTTTGTGCAGTTTGTGTGGCGAATGGTAACTGTGAACTGCAAGATGTGGCTATTGAAGTAGGAATGGATCATACTCGTTTTAATTATCAATTTCCCCAACGAGATGTAGATCTTTCTCACCCTCAATTTGGTATCGACCACAATCGCTGTATTCTTTGTACTCGATGTGTGAGAGTCTGTGCTGAAATAGAAGGGGCTCATGTTTGGGATGTCGCCTTTCGAGGAGAAAACGCCAAAATTATCAGCGGTTTAAATCAACCTTGGGGAGATGTTGAGGCTTGTACTTCTTGTGGTAAATGCGTCGAAGCTTGCCCCACAGGAACAATTTTCCGCAAAGGTAGTACTACTGGAGAAAAAGAACGCGATCGCACTAAAGTTGAATTTTTAAGTCTCGCTAGGGAGAAACATCAATGGACAAGATAAGATTAGCAACTGTTTGGCTGGCTGGTTGTTCAGGTTGCCATATGTCTTTTTTAGATTTAGATGAATGGCTGTTTGACCTAGCAGCTAAAGTGGATGTGGTTTATAGCCCTGTGGGTAGTGATATTAAAGAATATCCTCAAAATGTCGATATTTGTTTGGCAGAAGGGGCAGTTGCCAATCAAGAAAATTTAGCCCTCATTTTGCAAGTTAGACAACAAACAAAATTTCTCATTTCCTTTGGAGATTGTGCTGTTACTGCCAATGTTCCCGCTATGCGAAATATGCTCGGCGGTAGCGAACCTGTATTAAAACGCTGTTATTTGGAGTTAAGTGATACCTCTAAGGTAATTCCCCAAGACTCACAATTTGTTCCTGAGCTATTAGAGCAAGTTCTTCCTGTTCATAATATTGTCGATGTCGATTTATTCTTACCCGGTTGTCCCCCTTCAGCACAGAGAATTAAAGACGCATTGATACCATTGTTAAAAGGAGAAAAACCCCAGATGGAAGGACGAGACATGATTAAATTTGGGTAAATATTAGAGATAAAGGATGGGTTGTCTCTAGCAGAAATCGTAATTCGTAATTTTATAAAAAATTAGTTAGGTGTAACCATGAAAAACTACGCAACATTAGATGGTAACGAAGCCGTGGCTAGAGTGGCATATAAACTAAATGAAGTAATCGCCATCTATCCAATCACTCCTGCTTCTCCTATGGGTGAATGGGCCGATGCTTGGGCTTGTGAAGGTCTTCCTAACCTTTGGGGGACAGTACCCTCCATCGTCGAAATGCAAAGCGAAGGCGGTGCCGCAGGAGCAGTGCATGGAGCTTTACAAACAGGTTCATTAACTACGACTTTTACCGCTTCCCAAGGACTATTGTTAATGCTTCCTAATTTTTTTAAAATAGCTGGAGAACTAACCCCCACAGTATTACATATTGCCGCTCGTTCTATTGCCGCTCAAGCTTTATCAATCTTTGGTGATCACAGTGATGTGATGACAGCAAGAGGAACTGGTTTTGCCCTGTTGAGTTCAGCTTCAGTACAAGAAGCCCACGACATGGCTGCCATCGCTACAGCGGCTACATTGAAGGCGAAAGTACCTTTTCTACACTTTTTTGATGGTTTTCGTACTTCCCACCAAATCGATAAGATTGAATTATTAAATGATGAAATATTGCGATCGCTAATTGACCAGAATTGTATTCTCGAACATCGTCAACGAGCTTTAACTCCAGATCGACCTGTTATCAGAGGTACAGCCCAAAATCCTGATGTTTATTTCCAAGCCAGAGAAAGTGTTAATCCTTATTATCAAAAATGTCCCTCGATTGTGCAGGAAGTGATGAATCAATTTGCTCAACTTACTGGCAGACAATATCGCTTGTTTGAATATCATGGGGTTACTGACGCCCACAGAATTATTATCTTAATGGGTTCAGGTTGCGATGCTGTTCATGAAACCGTTGACTATCTCAATGATCAAGGAGAAAAAGTTGGTGTCATTAAGGTTCGTTTATATCGTCCTTTTGATGCTCAAAGCCTTTTAAATGCATTACCGACAACCGTAAAAGCGATCGCAGTTTTAGATCGTACTAAAGAACCCGGTTCAGCAGGTGAACCTCTCTATGTAGATGTTGCTACTGCCATTCAAGAAATTCTCTTAGGTGGTGATGTCGAGTTAAAAGCAAAATTTAGTAATCTCCAAGTTGTGGTGGGTGGACGTTATGGTTTGTCCTCCAAAGAATTTACTCCCGCTATGATTAAGGGAGTTTTTGATAATCTCAAGGCAACCTCACCTAAAAATCACTTCACTATAGGTATTAACGATGATCTGAGTCATACTAGCTTGAACTATAACCCCGACTTTTCCACCGAAGCAGATCAGGTAGTACGCTCAATATTTTACGGTTTAGGTTCAGATGGTACTGTGGGGGCGAATAAAAACTCTATTAAAATTATTGGTGAATATACCAATAACTATGCCCAAGGTTATTTTGTCTATGACTCCAAAAAATCAGGTTCTGTCACCGTATCTCATCTCCGTTTTGGGTCAGAACGTATTCGTTCGTGTTATTTAGTTAATCAGGCCAATTTGATCGGCTGTCATCAATGGGATTTTTTAGAAAAATACCCAGTGCTAGAATCTGCCATGGAAGGAGCTACCTTGTTACTCAACAGTCCCTACTCTGTAGAACAAGTATGGGATCAACTACCCCAAGCAGTTCAAGAAACAATCATTAGCAAAAAACTCAAATTTTACGTCATCAACGCTTACCAAGTTGCCCGAAAGGTAGGGATGGGAGGACGTATTAATACAATTATGCAGACTTGTTTCTTTTCATTATCTGGAGTTTTACCCCAAGAAGAAGCGATCGCCCAAATCAAAAACTATATTCGCAAGACTTATGGTAAGAAGGGAGAAACCATCGTTCAGATGAACATAAAAGCCGTTGATTCAGCTTGAGAATATCTTTTTGAAGTTTCAATCCCAACGACAGCAACTAGCGATCGAGCAATGGTTCCAGCGGTATCCGATCATGCCCCTGAGTTTGTACAAGAGATATTAGGTAAAATGTTAGCTCGTCAAGGAGATGAAATACCAGTTTCTGCTTTACCCTGTGATGGAACTTATCCCAGTGGTACTTCTCAATGGGAAAAACGCAATGTCGCTCAAGAAATTCCTGTTTGGGATCCCGATGTTTGCGTACAATGTGGTAAATGTGTGATGGTATGTCCTCATGCTGTCATCCGCTCTAAAGTTTATGGTGAGGAAGAATTAGCCAATGCACCTGAAACGTTTAAAACTTCACCAGCAAGAGATCATGACTGGAAAAGCTTGAAATTCACTATTCAAGTAGCCCCCGAAGACTGTACAGGTTGTGCCTTATGTGTAGATGTTTGCCCTGCCAAAAACAAATCTCAGCCTCGTCTCAAAGCGATTAACATGGCACCTCAGTTACCGATTCGAGAACAAGAGCGGGAAAATTGGGACTATTTCCTCAATTTACCTTTACCAGAGCGTAATTCTCTTCACCTCAAAAAAATTAGTCATCAACAGATGCAAGAACCCTTATTTGAGTTCTCTGGTGCTTGTGCTGGTTGTGGGGAAACCCCTTATTTAAAACTCGCTACTCAACTTTTTGGCGATCGCATGATAGTCGCTAATGCCACTGGTTGTTCTTCTATTTATGGCGGTAATTTACCAACAACTCCTTGGACACATAACGCCGAAGGTAGAGGCCCTGCTTGGTCTAATTCTCTGTTTGAGGATAATGCTGAATTTGGATTAGGTTTCCGAGTATCCATTGATAAACAGACCGAATTTGCTAGTGAATTACTACAAGGTTTAGCTAGTGAAATCGGAGAAAATCTGGTTAAAGATATTATCAATCATGGTCAACAACAAGACGAAGCAGATATTTATGAGCAACGTCAACGAGTAACGCAACTCAAAAAGCGTTTACAAGAGTTAGTCCAAAGCAATCTGGATTCAGAAAGCAAAAAGAAAGTAACTATGTTGCAATCATTGGCTGACTATCTGGTTAAAAAAAGTGTCTGGATAGTTGGCGGTGACGGTTGGGCTTACGATATCGGTTTCGGTGGCTTAGACCATGTTCTGGCGAATGGACGTAATGTGAACATTTTGGTCATGGATACCGAAGTCTATTCCAACACTGGAGGACAAGCATCTAAAGCAACTCCTCGTGGTGCTGTAGCTAAATTTGCAGCTGGTGGTAAACCTGCACCGAAAAAAGATTTAGGTTTAATGGCGATGACTTATGGCAATGTTTATGTTGCAAGTGTGGCAATGGGTGCGAAGGACGAACATACCGTTAAAGCCTTCTTGGAAGCTGAAGCTTATGATGGGCCTTCCTTAATTATTGCCTATTCTCATTGCATCGCTCATGGTATTAATATGTCCACGGCGATGAAACAACAAAAAGTGGCGGTTGACTCTGGACGTTGGTTACTCTATCGCTATAACCCTGAGTTAACAGCCCAAGGCAAAAATCCTTTACATCTAGATATGCGAAGTCCTCGTTTACCAGTACAAGAGTCGATGTACAGCGAAAATCGTTTTAAAATGCTGACTCGTACTAAACCTGAAGACGCAAAACGTCTGCTTCAAGAGGCTCAAGAGGATGTTGATACTCGTTGGCAAATGTACCAATATTTAGCGGCACGTCACCTTGAAAGTCCTCAACACAGTGATGATGATCAACAAAAACTCGGCAGTCTCAAATCATAGATAATTTTTCCCTGACCAAAAAACAGATCAAGGATGACTTTTCAAAATTAATAATCTCAACGTTTTTCAGGAGTAATAAAATCAATGGACTTAACGACAACATATATGGGTTTAAAACTCAAATCTCCTTTGCTTGTGGGGGCGGCTACCCCTTTAACCGAAGATCTAGATAATACCAAACGGATTGAAGATAGTGGAGCTTCTGCTATTGTTTTACATTCTTTCTTTGAAGAACAATTAGAAAAAGAAAGATTAGAGTTACATCATCACTTAACTCATGGTACGGAAAGTTTTGCTGAAGCTTTGTTCAACCAGCGACCTTAGCATCAAGACTTTCATCCATCAACCAGAGGGTCATCT
>JAALKG010000121.1 GCA_011088145.1 Cyanobacteria bacterium MH1_Bin12
TTTGGCTTTTTGTTCACCATTACAACTCATCCTTACTTGTTTAGGACTACCAATTAATTAACGCAATTCAAAGCGAAACTGAATTAGACGAAGAAGAAAAGGCTGATGCAACCAAAAAAGTGGGAACTATTCTTCGAGCGAGTCAAAATAAGAATGACGAAGGGTTACAAAAGAAAGCGAAACGAGCAGTTAATTTGTTAGATACTTTAGCTAAAGGATTAGAGCCTGCGGGTAAGTTAGCCAATGCTTGCAAATTAGTTTTACCAAAAATTATTTCTTTTTTAGGATTTTAATCGTAAATATAACCCAAATAAAATAATTACTATAAAAGATTTATTAGCCAGTTATTCTTAATATTTATTTATATTGTATATGCGTTATAATCCAAACTTAGACGACCTTTTTATAATCTGCTTGGATTATTGTCTGTTGGACTTTGCAGAGTAGATTTAGTGCCAAAAATATAATTTTTGTATTTACATTGACGTAATAAGGACGTATGTTTTGAAGCAAATTTAATCATTATTTAATGAGATTTAATTATGAAACCAACCAGCCTTATTGTATTAACTTTATCTCTGTTTTTAGCATCGGCACCTGCCTTTGCTGGCTCAGACACAATTTCAAACTCACCTTACGAACTGACTGCTACAAGTAAAGATACATGGGGTGGTGACGAGTGTTGGGGTTATTTGACAGAAATTACTAAAAGTGGAAAAAAGAAAGGAATTCATCCCCAGAAAATTAAAGTTTACAGACCAGCTAAACCTAGTGAAGCAGGTGTGACACTTCCCGGAGGTAAACATAATAGATCTGGTGGTTACATTGAAATTGGTTCGGGTGAAACTGATTCAAATGGTTATTATGAAGTCGATTTAGACGAAGCTTACCGTGCAGGAGACTACTATATTGACACTGGAAGTTTTGCCGATGGAGATGTCTCTTTGTAACTCAAATTCATTAAAGTAATCGATTTTCAAGATAATTTCTCATCAATTGTTTGCAGGGGAATTTTTTCCCAAATTCTTGAGATAAATATTCTCAATCAAAAACCCTCCACCAACTAATTAGGGAGGGTTTCATTTTTTTAATGGAAAATACTATCAGAAAGTAATTAAGCTAAAATTGCTTCAGGTTGTTCCCAACGACCAACTGCTTTACCAAATACAGATAATTCATCCATTACACTAGCGAATTTATCTGGAGTTAAAGATTGTGGTCCATCAGATAAGGCTTTAGCTGGATTGGGGTGAACTTCAATCATTAATGAATCTGTCCCCGCTGCGATCGCAGCTTTTGCCATTGCAGGTACATAATCAGATTTACCAGTACCATGACTTGGATCAATCATAATTGGTAAATGAGTTAACTGACGTAATACTGGAAGCACAGCAAGATCAAGTACATTACGAGCATATTCTCGATCGAATCCACGAATTCCTCTTTCACAAAGAATTACATTAGGATTACCTGCCGCCAAAATATATTCAGCCGCCATCAACCATTCAGTAATGGTTGCAGACATACCTCTTTTTAAAAGTACAGGCTTAGATTGTGCGCCAACTTTTTTCAAAAGAGCAAAGTTTTGCATATTTCTAGCACCAACTTGGACTACATCCGCTACTTGTGCAAGTACATCTAAGTCCGCAGTATCCATAACTTCGGTGATAATACCCAAACCGCTAGCATCTCTAGCCGCAGCGAGTAAACCTAAGGCACTTTCTCCATGTCCTTGGAAAGCATAGGGAGAAGTACGAGGTTTGTATGCACCACCTCTTAAAAATTTTGCACCAGAGGCTTTGACTCTTTTTGCTGTTTCAACAATCATTTCCTCATTCTCAACTGAACAAGGGCCCGCTACCACTACGATAGGGCTATTATTACCAAAAATCACGTCTCCGTTAGGAGTAGGTACAACTACTTCTGTATATTCCCCGTGACGATAATCTAAACTAGCACGTTTAAAAGGTTGTTCAACTCTTAAAACGCTTTCTATCCAAGGACTAATTTCTTGAATTTGCTCGGGATTTAGTGAGGCTGTTTCACCGACTAAACCAATAACAACTTTATGTTTTCCAACAATTTTTTCAGGTGACAAACCCCATGTAGATAGTTCATCTCCGATACGAGAGACTTCAGTTTCTGGAGTGCCTGATTTTATTACGACGATCATAATTTAATTACTCTTTATAATCTGTGATGTTCAATGGGAATTAGATTAAAATGGTTAAATTTTTATTTAAAAATTAACTAAACGGAAGATAAGGATAACTGACAAACCATTAAATGATACAGCAGTTGCCTTAGAATGAAGCAGTTTTGCAAACAAAATACATTAAATGGAAAAAAGCCAATATATTTACGGTTCAATTCATTGACTTAACTATTCGTTGGGAGATTCTTGTTTGGCATTTCTCCATGCAGAAGTTAATCGACCAAAATTGACTTTAAAATCAGACCATCCCCACCATGTACCAACTCTATGTTCATCCCACGAAGTGGAAAGAATACCATAACTCAAACCTAACACACCTAAACCAAATAAACCCATACTTAAAAACAAAACAACAGTATTAGGTACTTTGAACCAATCTTGAGTAACCACAACATAGAATGCAAAAAAGGAAAAAATCCCTAGGCCTGTGGGAATGCCACTAAAAAGAGCCATTCGACGCACCATTCTTTTACTGACGACTTCTGGTATTTCTTTGAGGGAAGAACTCTGTTTGCGATCGTCAATCATTGTTGATTTAGATGAACTCGCTTCTTTTTCTACTGGTTCAGAAACGTTTTGGTTGTTAGTTTTTTTCTGTTTTGATTTTTTTGGTTCAAAAGGTAAGGAGTCTCGATTCGTTGGAGATGGCATAGCAATTTTATTCTTATTTTTTAACCACGGATACCTAATTTTTTCATTAATTCTTGATAACCTTGAGGATTTTTTCTTCTAATATAGCCTAACAAACGTTTACGTTGACCAATTAATTTCAATAAACCACGACGAGAAGAGTGATCCTTTTGGTTAGCCTTGAGGTGTTGAGTTAATTCGTTGACTCTAGCAGTTAATAATGCTACTTGAAGACTTGAAGATCCTGTGTCTGTTCCATGTGCTTGATATTCACCAATAATTTCTTGTTTTTTTTCTTGAGTTAAGCTCATTTTTACTGTAAAAGTTTAAATACTGCAATCTATAATGATACCACACCTATTCGGGTAATTTCATTAGTTATAGCAAAGGACAAGGGACAAAGGACAAAAGACAAAGGTTAAAATCTCGACATAGCAATACTTTTAAAAATCATCAATGTCCTAATCAACCCGTTTTCTGCTATATAAAACAATATGAAGATATAAAAAATCCTCCACTTATAAAGGAGGATTAAAATTTTTATACACAGGGAAAAAGGAAGATAATGGGTGAATTTCTCAACATCATTAAGATTTATTTGGCAACACTAATAGAAGGGGTTTTAGCAAACCAAGAACCTAAAATTTCTTCGGTAATTTGTGGAGGAGTCAAACCTAAATCAATATAAGATTCATTGGGTTTAGCATGATCAACGAATATATCAGGTACACCAACTCGTTTTAATTGTGCTTTAATATTCTTTTCTAACAATGCTTCGGCTACTGCTGAACCAAATCCACCCATAACACAACCTTCTTCTAAAGTAATAACTTTACCAATTTTTTCAGCTAAAGGTAAAATCAATTCGGTGTCTAAAGGTTTCACAAAACGAGCGTTAATGACGGTGGCTTCAACTCCATGCTCACTTAAAATTTCCGCAGTTTGCATGGCAATGTTAACCATGGTGCCGTAACCCAGTAGTAATAAATCATCTCCTTGACGAAGGATTTCTCCTTTACCAATTTCTAAAGGTTCCCAACCTTCTTCGGCTAAAGCGACTCCAATACCACTACCACGAGGATAACGCATTGCGATCGCACTGGTGGTATGATTAATACCTGTCACAACCATCCGTTGTAACTCAGCTTCATCTTTAGGAGCCATTACCACTATATTAGGGATACAACGTAGATAAGCAATATCATATACCCCTTGGTGAGTAGGGCCATCAGCACCGACAATACCAGCTCTATCTAAACAAAAGAAAACAGGTAACTTTTGAATACAAACATCATGGATAATTTGGTCAAAAGCTCTTTGTAAGAAAGTCGAATAAATAGTTGCCACTGGACGCATTCCTTCACAAGCCATACCAGCGGCCAGAGTTACGGCATGTTGCTCGGCAATACCCACATCGATATATTGATTAGGTAATTTCTGCTGTAGTTTGACTAAACCTGTACCTGTACCCATAGCCGCCGTAATCGCAATAATTTTAGGATTATTCTCGGCTAGAGTGGTGAGAGTATGAGCAAAAACTTTAGAGTAACTGGGAGGCTTAGGTGTATTGGAGGGGATTGGCTTACCTGTGGTTAAATTGAAGGGATTTTGAGCATGATAACCAACTTGGTCTTTTTCAGCCTGTGCATAACCTTTGCCTTTCACTGTGGCAACATGAACAAATACAGGGCCTTTTGTTTTGTGAGCTTTCTGGAAAGTATCAATTAATTCGCTTAAATTATGACCATCAATGGGACCAAAATAAGTAAACCCTAACTCTTCGATTACAGCACCCACTTTAGGCATTGCCACTCGTTTCATGGCTTCTTTAAGGTTTTTCATTTCTGGAGAAAGATTTTTACCATCCCCAAAGAAAGGAAAATGCTTGAACTGTTCTTCTAAATTATCAGTAATAAATTGAATGGGGTCAGATAAACGTACTTTATTCAAATAACGAGAAATTGCTCCCACATTAGGAGAAATCGACATATCATTATCGTTTAAGACCACCATTATATTGGTATCAGGTAAATGCCCTGCATGGTTAATCGCTTCTAATGCCATACCACCAGTTAAAGCACCATCACCAATAATGGAAACTACTTTGAAGGCTTCTCCTTTGCTATCTCTAGCTAAAGCCATGCCTAGCCCGGCAGAAATGCTGGTAGAAGCGTGTCCAGCTCCAAAATGGTCAAATTTATTCTCAGAACGTTTTAAATAACCTGCAACACCATTTTTTTGACGTAATGTATGGAAGTCATGGTATCTACCTGTGAGCATTTTATGAGGATAAGCTTGGTGTCCCACATCCCAAATTACTTTGTCATGGTCTAAATCTAAGGTTTGATATAAACCAACGGTCAATTCGACTACTCCTAAACCTGGCCCTAAATGTCCTCCCGTTGCAGCGATGGTCTCTAGGTGTTTTTCTCTGATTTGTTTTGCAATATCTTCTAGTTGACGAATCGATAAACCATGTAATTGATTGGGATGAGTTATTTCACTTAAATGCATTATGCTATCTTCCCTATGATATAAATAGATAAATGTAAATTATGTCGGATTAAGACTACTTTTTTTATTTTGTCTTAATTTTCGTTTTTTTGTTGTTAATAATTTATCTAAATTAAACATAAATTGTGTTTAGTTTTAATAAACTATTGTAAATATCGATCGAACTCAGAACTCAAAATTCAGAACAATTGAACTAAAGAGAATGAAAGGGAACGACTTGACGCTCATATAATAATATCAAATATAGTTAATCAGTGATAAGGAACAATTAATAATTAACAATTAGCAATTTCAAGACATAGCTTATCGATTTCAAGTTTTTAGGCATAAATTAAACCCATCAAAATGTACGCACCAAACATTATATTTGCTTGTGATTTCAAACAATGACAACTAAATAATAAACGTCTAATGTGAATTAATTTGATTTATCTGGGTTAGTAGTTATAAGCTTTATGCTTGTGAATTGGTCTACAATTACCAAATCTTTTAAACGTTTTTTAACTTGCTTCTGAGTTACCGCCAACTACTGTTCAAGCAAACATCTTGGAAAAGGGACATATTTCAAATTGAGAATAATGACAAAATAAGTTTTGTTGTGGTTAATTTTGTCTTTGTTACCGTCAGTTCACATTTTTGTTTTTCTTATAGCTTATAGCTTACAGCTAATCACCTCTGAAAAAAGCTAATTCACATCAGGCGTATTATTAATAAAAAACACTCTCTAGAAATAGGGGGTGTTTTTTCTTCTACTTTTTAATTTATCCATTAAAAAACCCACCATGGAAAGCTAGGCGGGTTTTTTGGTTTTGATAGTGAATTTAGATTGAAAATTTATTGAAACTAATCTCTTACTAAGTTTTTACAAAAATCTGATCATCCGACCTATCACTAATAATAAATCCTGTCGATTTTATGTCATCTCTCGACGACGAAAACCCAACCTAATCAAAGGAAATCGAAACAGTAGGACTTAATAATAATCCTGAATCTCAACAAGGTTTTTATACCAACATCTACATCAACTTAGATTGTTACATAAATTTAAATTAGACATTCATAACGGATAACCTTGAAATTAGAGGGGGTGGAATACAAACTCTAATCTCTAATTTTATTTACTCAGAGTTTTATCCTCTGCTTTGTATCCTATACTTACCTAGTTTAATTTATGATTTTTTCTTTGCCTAGTAGTAGAATTAATATCGTTACTTTTATTAACATTATTGGATAGCTTATAACCAAAATGTTCTAAGGCTGGACTATCCTAAACAACATTATTGATGGAAATATTTTCGATGAAACCTTATCAAACGATCGCTATTGTAGAATGTAACGAGCCTTTGGTGGCTATTCCTACCATCGAATTTGATTTAGACATTCCTTCAGCTTATGTAAAATGTGGTGCTGACTATCAGGGTAAGTCTCCCTATTTTTTACGACAAGGAGTATTAGATAAGCTATTACAAGCTAAAAGTGAATTAAAAAGAATCAAACCCCATTGGCAATTGAAAATATTTGATGCTTATCGACCAATTATCGTACAACAACATATGGTTGATTATACTTTTCAATCAATTTGTGACGATCGAAAAATTAATCCAAATCAAATAAATTCCCAACAAAAAGATGAATTGTATCAAGAAGTTTATCAAATTTGGGCAATACCAAGTCATAATCCTTTAACTCCTCCTCCTCATAGTACAGGAGCTGCGATCGATCTAACATTAATGACAGATAATGGAGAACAAATCGATATGGGTGGAGAAATAGATGAACTACCACCACGCTCCCATCCAGAATACTATGCCTATAAAAATGATCAAAAAACACGACAATATCATGATCATCGTTGTTTTTTATCGCAAATTATGACCAGAGCTGGTTTTCGGCGACATCCTCAAGAATGGTGGCATTTTTCCTATGGAGACCAATTATGGGCATGGTTAGAAAATCAAGAATACTCAAAAAATAATTGTATTGCACAATATGGGAAAATCGAACCTTAACATCAGATTAAAATAGGACACCTCAATTAATGGAAGACAATTGAGAATAGAATCATAATTATGAAAAAAACTAAGGCAATATCAAGCTTTAAAATGATTGAATTGTTCAATAAATCTATTTTGGAAGTTGTACAATAGATGAAACTTTTTATAGGTATTTTAATTCATATTGGAAATTATTAATTCCCATCATTTTATCTGAGAAATCTTTCAGATTTAGCAATTAATTGTCTATACATTTTACTAACTCCCTATAACCAACGTTAAAAGTTAAAGAACTTCGAAATTATTGTCATAACCTTAACTCAAATTTAACTTTAATCGACTACGATGAACGTGATTAAGTAGGTCAGGGAAATAAAATATAGTTATGTAACAAATAGTTAAGCCGGTTTCAAATTGACAAATTCAACTTGATGTCCACCTTGTTCTCCTCTCGATTCTAGTCCCCAAATTACATGGCAAGCTAATTCTTGTTCTGACTCCAACATTTGACCTGCTAATTCATCTTTTTTGAGATGTTGCCATAATCCCATGATGCTCAATCTTTTACCTTTCTTTTTTGTTTGCTCTTG
>JAALKG010000122.1 GCA_011088145.1 Cyanobacteria bacterium MH1_Bin12
TAGTTAGTATTGATGAGAAAACAGGTATTCAAGCATTAGAAAGAATTCATCAAACTAAACCAATGGAAAAGGAAAAACCAGAGGCAGTAGAATTTGAGTATGAACGACAAGGAACTCAAGCATTAATTGGTAATTTTAAGGTAGCCACAGGGAAAGTAATTTGTCCGAGTGTGGGGGATACTCGCACAGAAAAAGATTTTGAAGAACACATCAATAAAACAATAGAAACAGATTCACAAGCACAATGGATATTTATTTGCGATCAATTAAATACACATAAATCAGAAAGTTTAGTCAAGTTGGTAGCACGATTATGCTCGATAAAAGATGAATTAGGAAAAAAAGGAGAATCAGGAATAGTCAAAAGTATGAGTTCCCGAGCCTCATTTTGATCAGATGAAAGTCATCGCATTCGTTTTGTTTATAGGCCAAAACATTGTTCATGGCTCAATCAAATAGAAATTTGGTTTGGGATTTTAGCTCGTCGTTTATTGAAACGTGGCAACTTTATTTCGACGGAAGACTTGAAACAACGTATTCTCAATTTTATTGATTTTTTTAATGAAAATTTGGCAAAACCTTTCCGCTGGACTTATATTGGTAAGCCCTTAATGAAATGAATTGAATAATCTCATTTAATTCTGGTGCGGAGTACTAGTAGTAGTTTTTTCTATTGTTCGTCTTCCACAGCGATAGTGTCTAATAAACGATCGATAATAAGTTTAGCATTTCTACCACCAGCAGGAATAACACGATGAGAAAGTATTCCTGAAGCCAGAAATTTAAGATCATCAGGAATTACATAATCTCTTTCTTCAATGAATGCTAAAGCTTGACTGGCTTTTTGTAATGCGATCGTCCCACGAGGGCTTACTCCCAAACTTAAATCTTCACTGTTACGAGAAGCATTAACCAGACGAACAATATATTGTTGAATTTTTTTATCCACTTTGACTTTCAATATTTCTGCTTGCAAAGCCTTTACCTGTTCTAAAGTAATACAAGGTTCAATTTCTTCCACAGGAGTGGGGTTTAATTGCCTTTCTAACATTTGTAACTCCTCATCAGGGGAGGGATAACCTAAGGTCAAAGAAATGGTAAAACGATCCATTTGTGCTTCGGGTAAAGGGAATGTCCCTTGATATTCCACAGGATTTTGGGTAGCAATAACAAAGAAAGGGGAAGGAACAAAACGAGCAACACCATCAATGGTAATTTGTTTTTCTTCCATTACTTCCAACAAAGATGATTGAGTTCGAGGAGTTGCTCGATTTATTTCGTCAGCTAAGAGTATATTGGCAAAAGCAGGGCCTGCTAAAAATTCAAACTCTCTGGTATTAGGATTCCAAATATTTGTCCCTGTAACATCACTAGGTAATAAATCGGGAGTGCATTGAATCCGTTGAAATTTACCATTAATCGATCGAGCTAAAGATTTAGCTAATAAGGTTTTTCCGACTCCGGGGACATCTTCTAATAAAGCATGACCTCCGCTTAGTAAGGCAACGATAACTTGTTTAATCGCATCATCTTTACCGACAATGGTACGAGCAAGATTTTCTTTGAGAATGGTAATTTTGTCTCTCATTAACTATAACTAACCTGAATTCGGGATAAGTGGCAAAGACTAACTTATGTCTGTTTATGAGGTTAATTGTCAACTGTCAATTGTCAATTGTTAACTAACTTTTGCTCTTAGGAAGTTTATGGTTGAATATTTAGTTTTTTTAACGATATCTGCAAGTCTTTATGGTCTATTTGCTTTAGGCTTAAATTTGCAATGGGGATTTACTGGTTTAATTAATTTTGGTCATGTAGCGTTTATGACCATTGGTGCTTATAGCACCGTTTTGTTAGCAGAAAAAGGAGTACCTTTATTCTTGGCGATGATTATTGGTGCCGCAGGTGCATCTTTACTCGGACTTATCATTGGTTTTAGTACTTTAAAGTTGAGAGAAGATTATCTAGCTATCGTTACTATCGGTGTTTCAGAATTAATTCGTTTAATTGTTCAAAATGAAGAGTGGTTAACTCAAGGTACATTTGGTGTGCAAGGTTATCAACTGCCCTTTGGTAATTTTCAACCCAACCCTGGGGGTAAAATGATGATGATTTTAATATTAACGGCTTTGGCTATTTTTACTTGTTGGCAATTATGGCGTAATGTCAAACGACGTTTAAAATTACGAGAAAATATTCAAGGTAAAAGTTATGAGCCACCAAGTCGTTTAAGTACTTATGGTTGGGGTAGTTTTGCTTTTTTATTAATTTTACTTGTTTATGTCAATGGTGCGATCGCTCTATCAAATTATACTTATAAAGCAGGATTAATGTTACTAATATTAATCGCTTTGGCAATAGTATATTACGGCTTAGACATGATTGTTCATTCTCCTTGGGGTAGAGTTTTAAAAGCAATTCGTGAAGACGAACAGATCGCTAAAGCACTGGGAAAAAATATTTTTTGGTATAAACTACAATCGTTTATGTTAGGAGGTGCGATCGCAGGAATAGCAGGTGCATTTTACTGCTGGCAATTGACCACTATTTACCCTACCAGCTTTGAACCATTACTCACCTTGAACTGTTGGATTATCGTTGTTTTAGGAGGTTCAGGAAATAATGCAGGAGTTTTATTAGGAGCGATGGTATTTTGGGGTTATGATTCTGTCACCCGATTTATCTTTAGCAATTCTGATTTAATCAGTGATTCTCAACTCGGTGCATTTAGAGTAATGGTTATCGGTTTAGTTTTGATGATATTAATGATTTGGCGACCTCAGGGTATTCTCGGTGACAAAAACGAACTTTCTTTAGGAAAATAGATAGAATCCGAATTTAACATAAATCATAGTTTTTGGTGAGCATTTTGTTGCCAAATTATGAGACTAATCAATAAAGTTAGTTGATAAATACCCACCCTATAAGATCTCGATCGCACTGTTGAAGAATATATGCTGATTTAATTGCTATCAAGAAAAACCAAACAGGTACAAATAGTACAGAAGTTCATATTCTATCAGGTGGCTCAAATTTCCGTAATTTTATTCTACACACGGGAACAGCATTACATGAAACAGGAAGCAATTTTGCTTTTGTTTCAGATGACTGGGATAGGGATGGATTTGCAGATTTATTTGCTGTGAAAAAGAGTCAAACAGGCACAAATAGAACAGAAGTTCATGTAGTTTCTGCTGCATCTTATCGGTAAAAAGTGAAATAAAGCGATTGTCTTTTATTATTTGGAGGGAGAAGTGCGATCGCATTTATATAATGTAGAGTATGGAATGGGATTCAATGATTCTTTTTTCTCGAACACTATGGTATTACTAGATGATTACGCATCTAAATATAGCTAAAATCGATCGCATCGCAAACATTGTAAGGTAGGCATTGCCAACCCTACTTCTAATTTAAAAACCTAATACTAAATTTCAGTAATTATTCTATTTTCAGCAACCTTCTAACTATCAACAATTACCTTACCAACAGGTTGAGCACAACAAGTTAAAATTTCTCCTTCGGCTAAATTACTAAGGGCTTCATAGTCTTCTTTATATTTAACTTCTCCTTTGATAATGGTTTGAGTACAAGTTCCACAAGTACCAGCAAGACAACTACTGTCAATTTCAACTCCCACATTTTCAGCAGATTCTAAAATACTTTCATTATCTCCACAAGCAACTTCTTTCCATGATTTAGCAAAGAAAATCCTGTTATTACTTATAGATGCTTCTGCTTTTGTACCATTACCATTAGATTCAGGAATAGACTGACTAATCGTTTCTTCTATGATCACTCCCTCCTTGAGAGTCGCTCCATATTCATTCATTAATAAATCCCGTAAAACAGGTTTAAGATCATCACAAGCAATACTTTTTTCTTTTAAAGTACCTAAATGAGAATCTTGACCGACTTGTCCCCCAGTAAATATCTTGACACCTTCGGTTACTTTGCCATCTTTTTTGGCTTTAGTTCCCATCAAACCAATATCTCCTGCTTGAGCTTGTCCACAAGAGTTAGGACAACCTGTCCAGTGCATACGAACTCTTTGGGGGATATTTAACTGTTCATCTAATTCTTGAGCCATTTTTAATGCTCTTTGTTTAGTTTCTACCAGAGCAAAATTACAATAACGAGCGCCTGTACAAGAAATGACAGAACGAGTTAAAGTATTGGGTGCGATCGAAAAACGTTCTAAAATAGGTTCAGCTAATAAAGCTTCTATTTTGTCATTAGCAACATCAGAAATAATGAAATTTTGTTCTACAGTAGCTCGAACTTCTCCATTACCATATACATCTGCTAAACGAGCGACTTCATATAATTCTTCAGCATTAAGATGCCCAACAGGGACATGAATTCCCACATAACTATAACCTTCTTGAATTTGAGCATGAACGCCTAAATGATCACGCTTGTCCATGGTAAATTCGTCTTTTTTAGCAGCAGGTTGTAAAGGATGTCCCACTTCTTTGGCTATTTCTTCTCTAAATTTTTCTTCTCCCCATGTCTCAAACAACCACATTAAACGTGCTTTAGCTCTATTTGCTCTCAAACCTTCTGTCAAAGCATTTTCGGTATAAACCGTTAAAATAGCCGCCGCTAACTCAATCACCTCATCATTAGGAGGTACCCAAACACCCATGGGAACAGATTCAGCACAACGTTGAGCTGATAAATAACCACCAATTAATACATTAAAACCAAATTGACCGTCTTTATAAGCAGGTATAAAAGCAATATCATTTAATTCTGCATGGATGGAATTATCAGGTGCACCATCGATCGCAATATTGAGTTTACGAGGTAAACTACTAAACTTATAACTACCTTCTCCTTTATTCGTAATTACATCTTGTAATTTATAATTTAACTCTCTGGTATCAAAAAATTCTTCAGGGTCAATTCCTGCAACGGGAGAACCTGTTAAGTTACGTACATTGTCCATTCCTGACTGGATAGAAGTCATACCCACTGCATCTAATTTATCGAAAATTTCAGGGATGTCCTCTAGATGAATACCTCTTAATTGAATATTCTGACGAGTGGTAATGTCTGCACTACCATCATCACCGTAGCGTTGAATAATTTCGGCAAAAGTACGTAATTGTTTACTACTTAGAGTTCCATTGGGAGTACGTAAACGTAACATAAATTGTCCGGGGGTAACAGGACGATGAAAAATTCCCAACCATTTTAAACGAACAATTAGATCATCTTGATCCATTGCTTCCCAACCCATTTGGGCAAATTTCTCTAATTCATTTTTAACATCTAAACCATGTTTAGTTTGTTTGACTTTTTCAACTTTATTTAATTTAAGTTTTTTACTATCACCTGCGACGGTCATGATTTCTCTAACCTCTTTGTTATTATAAATTTACGATATCAATCTAAGTATGCAACGATCTATTACCCATACACTCCTCAGAGTATTTGATTTTACTGTCAATTTTTTGTTACATTTAATACCAAATTTCGATCGCCAAGACAAAAAACATAATGGTGATGCAAGTATTGCATCGAGAAATGGATTATGAATTATACATTAAGTGCGATCTATTTAGATGATCAACCTTTGCCCATTGCCCTTTAGATGTAGTGCGATCGTTGTTATTTAGAGATGGCTTGACACACAAACAAGAAAAAAGATTATAATAAGACTTGTACATTATTAAGTACAACTACGATAATGAATATTGTAAATTTTAGTGAAGCCAGAAAAAACTTTAAATCAGTACTAGATACAGTAGCCAATAATAAAGATTGTACTGTAATTGTGAGAAGAGATGCAGAAGATGCCATCGTGATGTCTAAAAGTTATTATGACAGTCTGATGGAAACAGTTTATCTTTTAAAATATCCTGCTAATGCTCAACATTTAGAAGAAGCGATCGCAGAATATAAAGCAGGTAAAACACAAGAACATGGTCTAATTGATGCGTAAATTGGCTTGGGGTAGTAAAGCGTGGAAAGACTATCTCTATTGGCAATCTCAGGATAAGAAAACCTTAAAAAGAATTAATCGACTTATCCAAAATACTTTATCAAATCCTTTTGAGGGAATAGGTAAACCAGAACCTTTAAGAGAAAATTTGTCAGGTTTTTGGTCTCGTCGTATTGACGAAACAAATCGACTTATTTATGTTATTGATGACGATTATTTAACAATCATATCCTGTCGCTATCATTATCAAGAATAATCAGAGCAATCTCTTGTAAAGTATAGAATAGAGATGCGATCGAGTTTTGTAGAATCGAGGTAGGATAGTTGTTTGGAGGATAAGGTGATCGAGTTTCGGGATGGTGTGATCGTCTTTAAGAGAGAATGATAATATATAAATGATGAATAGTTATTGTGAAATAAAAAATATGACGATGACAGATTCAGAACGCCTCGATAAAATCGAAACTACTTTAGAAAAATTAGTCCATGAAATCACTAAAAATAACGATAAAGTAGAAGTTTACCAAAAAGCATCACAACAAGTCGTTAACTTGGCGTTTAGTTTAATTTTAACCGCTACAATCGCTATTGTAGTACAAGCGGTGATTAATAATTAGGCGATGATTATTTTAGATTGCGATCGTTGTTTAGGGTGAGAATAGCCTTACACTTTCAATAGTTCTTCTAGTTTAGCTCAAGCTTCAAAAAGCTTACATAATTTCAATACTAGTTTTGATCAAACTAGGTTTTTTACTTTTCTCTAAAGCAGTTTTGATATAACCATCTTGAATATCCATTGGGGGCAAATCATATTTTTCAAGATGTTCTTGTATGATTGCGTAAGCTTCTGGTAAACGATTAAAAGGAATTTGGGGAAAAGCATGATGAACTGAATGGTAATTTAATCCACCCATTAACCAACCAATCACGGGATACACTTGTAAATTTCTCGTGGCATAAAGCTGAGTTAATTGTTGTCCTCCCAGACTTTGCCATTTACCATAATGTTCTAAATGATCTCTGGTTTGTATTATGATACCAACGACACGTTCGATAATTAACCAAAATAAAAAGTAACGCCATAACAAGTGTTGGCTGAGGATCCAAGTTAACATTACGCTATGAAAAATTAGTATTCCTGTTATATCGAGAATTAATTGTTGACGTAAATTAGGACGATCGCATTTATGTTTCCATCCTTTTCGAACAATCTTGGTAACTATGCCAATTGCACCACCGATAAATATATTAATCAACCATTGATAACGAAAATACCATTGTTGCAGATAAGGTAAATTTTCGTATTCTACATCTGTCAATTGTATTCTTTCAGGATCATCTAAATTAATTCCATTCCATCCATGATGCAAATAATGTAACTCCGAATAAGTTCCCACCGCCGATAAAATTGGATAGGAAATAATTCGGGCAATAATTTCATCGAACCACACCCATCCTGTCAAAGTGTGATGAATGGCATCATGACTACAAACTATGAGGAAAGCATAGAATATAGCAGCAAAAAACGTACAAATAGCAAAAATAACTAAATTTGACGAACTCCAGCCTATATAAGCTAATAAGAAGCAAATTAGACTTGAAAAAATGATACGTGCTAGTCCTTGTAAAGGGTTGACTTTTTCTAAGGGTGCGATCGCAATTCGTAACTCTTTAAATAAAGCTGGGGATTTTTGAGTTAAATTCATAATCATGAAACAGTTGACAACAGCATAATCTGAGTTTAGTGAACAACCAGAATTAAGTTTTATGTCTCAATTGTAAAATTATTAATCTATTGTGAATTGGCATAATTAAAAATAGATCATAAATTACAAATCCCATTAATTATGAGGAAATGATAAAAAATGGCAGATAAAGTATTGATAGTCCATGGCTGGTCTAGTAGTTCTAGTGCTTTTGAAACTATCCAAAAATTTTTATCTGTGTTCCTTGAGAAGACCCACGGCTATGCCCATGGGATGAA
>JAALKG010000123.1 GCA_011088145.1 Cyanobacteria bacterium MH1_Bin12
ACGATTAAACATATTTGCCATCTAGCTACTCAATCATAGAACGGGAAGGGAGTATCCAATACAATGTGGCGAAGAATCTGGCAGCGGAACATTATTATAAGAAGACTTGGGAGTTCACAGTGCCGGGGTTACGGGAAAATTTGGAAGAAGCTTTAGATGAAATTGATGATTTGACCAGAAGGGAAGATGAAAAAAAGGACCCTTTAGGGATGGTCAATTGGCTTATGAACAGAAGAGCATAGTCATTTATCGACGAGGAATAGAGGATGGTCGGCGGTCAGGCTATGCCTGCGCTACGCGATCGCTTTTAAAGTCTTGGTTGGTGGCTACGCTAGTATCTGGGGTGGTAATTGCGATCGTTCCGGGGGAAAAGGATTGGCGAACTATATTGGCGACCACAGGTACTGGAGGTAGTGTTGGTTTCTTTGCTGCTTGGGTGATGGAGAAGGGTAAAAGTAGATAATTTCAGGTGTTAGTTATATACCTATCACCTACTATTTTTAACCCGTCTCATCCTAATAAACTATCTAGATAAGTACCACCAAACACATTAATCCCCGCAATTTTTTCTCTACTTTGACAGTGGTTTCCTTTACTTAAGCTACGATGAATAAACGGTTTACAAACTTGTTCAAAGCCATATACTCCATAAGTAATTCCCGCTATTTCTGAAGCACGATCTAAAAGCATGGTAGCAGCGATCGCTTCCTTTATCCTTAGTCCCCTCATAGAGGTACTTTGATCAATTAAAGTTAGAATCGCCACAGAGCGAGCTGGTGCAGGAGCTTGTTTATAATCAAATGGGCGTTGATGTCCGTCTAAGGCTCTTTCAAGGTTTAGTTCTCCTCTTGCTCGATGAGGACGTTTGATAGTTTTCGGGATTAGAGGTTTCAGAGCAGTTGCTAAATCTCTGGCATAGCCTTCTACTCTAGCTAAAATAGGATTGGGGTCTATTGGATGAGATTGTAAATTATTATCCCAATCATCATAATCATCTTCAAAGTAAGGAAACTGTTGTAAATGAGAATTAATGTTATGGGGGGAATTGAGCCAATTACTATTGGTACTACCGAGAAAATCAGGAATAAAAATATCTAAATCTTGTAATTCTTGATCATTAATAATTTCATCATTAGTTTTATCACCGTTCGGTGCCTGCCAAAACCAGAAAGGTAATTGATTTAATTCTTGGTCAAAATTATTAATTCCTAAAAGGTGCAAAATTTGAGTGGCAATTTTGGTAACTTCATCAGAGTGACTAACTAACCATGCTTGCTCAACTAGTGGTTTTATTTGTTGTTCCCAAAGTTTAAAGTCCTTGGAAGTAGGCTTAAATTTTCTTTGCTTAACAGGTAGATTATTTTCCCACCCCCATAATAAGCAACCGCTTAAAATATCTTCAGTTTCTTCAGTGTAAAACCAAGCCGTATCATTAAGAAATTCAAGGGAAGGCTTAAACTGAGGATAAGCTTGAGTTAAAAGACGCTCTATTCTCCTATCTTCAAGAACATTCCAAAGCCAACCTAATAATTTTTCCTTTGGTTTATCACCACTAAAGCGAATATGTGAGGCTTCATGGTAAATCAAAGCGGTTGTCATTAACTGCTCAAATTTGTCTCGATTACTAGGACAATTTCTAATCTGCTTTCTTTGCTGTTTTTTGCGGGGACAAATCATAAAAATAGGATTAACTTCTACAGTTTTCTGGAGATAAGAAGTAGCTCCTAATTCAACCTGCTCTGATAAGATTAAACGATAACGTCTGCGACCAATAGTTAATAATAAATTTTGGAAAAATTGATACCATTGAGAATCTTGGTACCAGTAATATTTTCGTTGAGCTTTTCTTTTTCTCATTGTAAAAATTTAGTCATATCAGTAAATTGATAAAAAATAAACCTATGTAATAGTACTTATTAATTCATAGAATATTCATCGGTTTTTAAAGTTTATTTACTATTTTCCTGCTTGAGAAATCAGCGAAGGGATTAGGAGGAAATTTAGTTATTAAATTGGCGATAAAGTTAGAATTTGGCCAAACTATTTGATATCAAAAGAACAATTCTCTTCCTAAACGTTCAATTTCATCTAAGACAATTTTGACCGATGGTTGTTCTAGAGTCCCATCAGAATTACGGGGGCAAATAAATGGAATTAAAGTGATTTTACTGGCTTCTAAAATTGCTTCTTGCCAAGAATAATTGCCTTCTTCTTCGATTAAAGCTTTTGCTTCATTTGCCCAGTTTAATAACACCCCAATATTGGCAGGTTGTGTTAGTAAACCACCATTAACTGCGGTTTGGCTATGGCTAAATTCTTCAAGTTCGACCATTAATTGAGCTAATTTATTAGGGATTTGATGATTTCTTAAAATAGCAACACGACTGTCTCTATCAAGACGTTCTACATCTTTATGAATTTGAAATCTTCTCATTAAGGCGGGATCTAATTCTGTGGTTAACTGTTGATAATTACTACCTAAATTAGTAGTTGCCATAAAACATACATTTTTAACAGGAGCAATTAGAGCTTCTCCATTAGGTAAGATTAAGGCATAATAGCGATCGCTTTGGTTAATAGTTAGATGCAAATTAGTCAAAAAACGAGGACGGGCGAGGATTTCTTCTCCAGACAAAAAATCGAAAGCACCGAGGAAGATAGAATGATAATAGCTATCCATGCGGGCTAATTCATCAATTAAAAGCACAACTTTTTTGTCTGATGCGGCGTACTTCCATGCTTCAGTTAACGGTCCATCAATAAATTCAAAACCTCCTTTTCCATTAGGGTAAGTACCACCAAATAGAGCTCTATCATCTAATCCGGGATGTCCAGCAATTTTAATTAGCACGCAACCTTGAGCTAAGGCGGCGGCTTTAACTGATTCAGTTTTACCCACTCCTGTAGCTCCGACAAAAAGTGCAGTTCCCCCTCTTTTGATCACACGAGAAAGGATTTTAATTAAAGGTGCATTTGTCACCTTGATTGATTGAGAATGACGCAAAATAGTATAGAGCTGCTGGTTTTGTTTTATGTCCCCTGTAAAAGGCTGATTGATAATTTCAACTTGTTTGACTCTCCTATGTAAAAAAGGACGAATTTCAGCACATAAATCGAAGAGATAATCATTCAAAAGCTCTTGTTGAGAAGCTAAACGCAATTGCTCTTTGCTAAAAGGAGGTTTTGCGGCTAGGAAAAATTCTAATTCTTCTAAAAAATTTCTCCAAGCATTAACAACTCTTTTGTCTAGAGAAATAATCAAGGCATCAAGAATAGCGGCAACGACAATTAAATATGACTTGGCTTCAATAACATGCCAAGAATCGCTGTTACCACTAAGTGGATAAATTTTTCTAGAGGAAAAAGATGGAACTCGAACTTGCCATGTTTGCTCTGTTTGATCAATATCTCCATTGGTGAGGGATATTGAAGCAATTGCACCCTTGATATACCCTAATCCAATCCCATAAGCTACAGCTTCATCTTTATCGATAGTCTCCCATCCGGATACAGGTTTTGTCGGGTTAATTAAAGGTGCATCAGTAAATTTTTGCGATTTTTCCAGCATTTTTAATTTTAGGTGGTCAGCACCTAATTTCTCAAAGCGTTCATTTAGATGAAGTTCTCTTAGCTAGAATAATATAGATTTGTTTATCAAACTTTACATTTCCTAAGCAGTAAAGGCGATCTCGAAGAGATCTGCTTTGCGGCACGCTTAGGTAATAATAGTTATAGAATTTTGAAATAGCCTGACTTTTCGGAGAATAAGAGGAGTAGAATAATTGGCAAAAGATTGATCGCGGAAACATTCTTCATGGTATTGTGACAACTCCTTGAGGTGAAAATTATGTAGAGCTATTTGAGAAATTATCAATTTTGTAGCGATAGCGTAACCCGCAAAGATAATGTGATGAAAAAAATTATTATTCAATGGGAAATTGGGCGAATTTTTTTTAATTTATTTCTGTTAGGAATAGGATTAATCAATAGCTTTCAACTGATTTTCGTGTTGGGAATATTCTTATACATTCTTTCCGTTTGCTTTTATGGCTTGATAGCAAATATTTGTTACAGTTTAGGTCCTCTATTAGATTTATATCTTAAAAACTGGGATATAGAATTAGGTAAAACACGGTCTATTGTTTTTGCATTGGGACTCGCTTTCTCAATTGTGCTTACTTACTATATGAGCAATCAGTTTACACTCAGATGGGGAAATTTCGATCTCGATGCACCGATGAAATCTCAGTATTTCTGTTATTAACATTGAAATACTATTCTGTTAGCGCAATTCGTTCAGTGAAACAAGGCATTATGACTTGATTCATCATTTCATTAGTTCAACTTCCAGAATTAATCAATAAAAGTTAAGGCACTTCTTAGCAATCAATGACAGCGATTGGAGTCGAACCAATATCCTCCGGGTTATGAGCCCAGTGCATTAGCCAATTATGCTACGCTGCCTTATAATACCGCTGATAGGATTTGAAGTTACTGAAATGCAGAATGAAAAATTCTTAATTTTCAAAATGTTGAGCAATTTTTAATCGCTCTTCCATTTATGCCTGCCTATTATCACTAAAGAGATAATAGTCGGGATGGTAGGATTTGAATCCACGACTCCTTAGTCCCAAACTAAGGCTTCTGACTACTGAATTACATCCCGGTTTGGCTATTGATTTTTTATCCTATTGTTTAATAGAAGTTTGATCATAAAGTGTTTATCACACTTGATTAATAAAACTTTACATAAGGGTGTTTGAGTACTATGATGATTGATTTGGCTTGCTATAAGTTATGCTTTTGAACTAACTGAAGCGATCGCTTACTATAAGACAAGACATAATATCTATGGGATCGTGCAGTTTTTAGCGAATTCCATGATAAGCATTATAGAAAGCAACATACGGTATTTTGTTAGTAATATCCCATAAAGTTTCAGCAAATCTAGGCTCTTCATCCTCGATGATCTCAATTTTGCATAGAAGGCTTTTTAAGATATGTTGAACACCGAATATTCTAGCTATCATAAATGAATAATTTACTATAATAATGCGAAGTCCCCCGGAAAAAGGAGAGATAGAATAAACTACATTATTTAGAGCAGAATTGACATCCTCCCGCGTCTCCGACGCTGGGAGGATGTCAATGAACATACATTGCTAATGATGATGTTTATTAATTCTAATGAGCAATCCTCCAACTCATTCAAGCCCATTAAAGCTAGTAAATGACCTAGAATTCGATAAGAATCAAAATCAAACTTAAAACCTGACTTGAATTTCGCTAATCTATATATTAAATTTTCTTTCTCCTGATTATCTAAATCATTTCTACCTAACCAAAATAAGAAAACATTCCACCATTTTTTATCAAAAATATGATAAGTGCCTTTACTGACTGAGGATAATTTATGTTTCAAGAAAAAATCAGCTTGATTAATTGCGTTAGAAGCAAAATATTCCTGAAAATTAGGGTGGAAAAAAGCATAAAGAGGTTGATTGTCTGGAGTTATATCAGTCTGATTTAACCAACCTAACTGAAGGGCTTGAGATTTTAACTCATCACCAAGAATATAATTAACTAAATAGTTTGACAGATAAAACTGAGACTGTTGAGTATCTAACAATGCTTGCAGTGACAATTCTCCTAGTTTCTGAATTAATCTTTGTTGGTTAATTAGGGGAACAACATTTCTGTTACGTTGAGAAACTTGCTCAACATATTGAGTATAAAGCTCTGCTTTGGTTTCTGGTAAATTTGCTTTGTTACCATGCCATACAGCACATAATAGAGATAAATGAAAAGGATTTCTGACTAAATCTCTTATTCTTTCTTTTTCCTCTTCATCTAAAGCTTGTCTTAAACTTACAGCCCATTCTGGATTAAAGTGAAACCATCGCTGAATAAATAAACCCACTAAATCGGAATTACTACCATTGTCATAGCTTAAATCTAAATTTTTGTAAGTATCCCAAGATATTTTGTTAATGCCCTGTAAATCTGCTGAAGATACCAAATTCGCTAATTTTTGAGTTTTATCTAAAATCCAATCAGCTTCTTTTTGAGGAAGAGTAGCATAGTAAAAACAAGGATAAGAATTGGTCTCAGCAATATTCCATAAGGCTTCACCCGCCAGCATTCTTGTATCCACTTTCTGCTGATGCAAAGCCTGAATCAGGTCAGGAACAGCTTTTTTACTTCCTATCTCCCCTAAAACATAATAAGCCTGATAAGTTTCTACATCAGTGTCACTATTATACAGAGCCTGAATAAGAGCATCCACAGCTTTGTCACTTCCCATTCTACCTAAAGCTTTCGCTGCCTCACGAGCAGATTCTTTATTATTTCTATTAAAGTCTTTTAAACGTTCAATGAAATTTTTCATTAAAACTTTAGTGACAGAAGTTCGCATACTAACATTCTCATTGCTTAAGGAATCAATAAGTATATCTATAATTTGAAGTGTCTGAAATTCTGTTAAATCAACATTATAAGCAAAACATCCTCCTACTTCCTCTAAAGCAGAGGCTGCATAATTTCGCACATCTTCATTATCATGGTTCAAAGCTTGGATTAAAGCATTTATAGACCTTTCACTTCCTATTTTTGCTAAAGTACTTGCAACATAGAATGTTGTCGTATCATGTCCATAATTTAAAGTTTGTAATAGTGCATCAATAGCTTTTTCTGTTCCTATCTTTCCTAAAGCTTCAGCTGCATCAGATTCTAGAGATAAATTATGGTCATTTAAAATCTCAAATAGAAGATTGACAGCCCTTTCACTTCCTATTTTTCCTCAAGCTTCAGCAACAGAACCTCTTAGGTAATAATCATCCTCATTATTCAAAGCCTGAAGGAGAGCGTCAACAGCTTTTTCACTGTTGAATCTTCCTAAAGTTTCAACGGCAGTTTTTTTGATATCTTCGTCTGGGTCATTTAACAAGGGAATAATATTATCAACAACTTTTTCACTGTTGAATCTTCCTAAAACTTCAACGGTAGCTTTTCTTTTGTCTTTATTTGAATCATTTAACAAGGGAATAATAGCCTCAACAGTCTTTTCATTTTCTATGCTCCGCCAAAATGTCTCAGGAGGTTCGTATTCTCTTGGTGTAAAAGCAAATAAAGCGTATTCTCTACCAAGAGGATCATTTTTATTAGACAAAATCTGAGTTAAAGCATCTACAGCAGTTTCACTTGCTATCTTTTCTAAAAAATCGATGATCTCTCGCTGAATACTTGAATTATCAATCTTTAAACATGAATCTAGATTGCGAATAATTATGTCATCTAGAGAACTGTCCTTGAATTCCTCCAATCCTAACAAAGCTAAAAGTAAACCACGAATTCCATAAAAATCAATATTACATTCAATACCTGATTGAAATTGAGTTAATTCATTTAGTAACTTTTCTTTTTCGCCATTATCAAAATCATACCGCCTTCCTAACCAGAATAAATAAACTTCTCGCCATTTTTGTTCAAAAATCCGATAAACACCTTTACTAACTGACTCATGACTAACAGGTAAGGTATGATTCAAGAAAAACTCAGCTTGATTAATCACAGTAGCAGCAAAATATTCCTGAAAACTAGCATGATAGAAAGCATATATAGGTTCTTGACTTTCACTGATAGCAATCTGATTGAGCCATCCTAACTGGAAAGCGATCGATTTCAACTTATCCTCATTTTCAAAAATCTCATCAATTAAACTGAGTGGCAGACGGAAATATGACTGTTGAGAATCTAATGCTTTCTCTGATAACAATACCTTCGCCAAAATTATAAGTATAGATGTAGTGAAAAGTAGCGAGCAATTG
>JAALKG010000004.1 GCA_011088145.1 Cyanobacteria bacterium MH1_Bin12
ATATTTAAGAAACTCCTTAAAACTTCTAAAAAGAAGGCAAAGGCAAGTATCGAAATTTAAACTAGTAGATGGAATTTCTGTTCATGATCAATATTCAAATTTTTCTATTGAATCGGATCAAGGTTCTTTTACACATAATTTCCCACACCATTCCGCAGGACCTTTTGGCAATGATATTATTGGAAATTGGATGACAATCGATAATTTTTTTCAAGTATTATCTCATGTTGGTCTTGGATGGAAAGATATACATGCAAGCAATATAGATCAAGCAGATGCTAACTATATTCCTGAGCTTTCTTACAAAATAATGAAGCAGGTTAATTTTTAAAAATTATTACACACTGATAGTCTCTGAAAAATTATTTTTTTGATAAAGATTGCCGACGAATTTCATAAAGGCAAATCGCTGCTGCTACCGAAGCATTAAGACTGGGAGTTTTACCCAACATCGGTATTGACATTAGAAAATCACAGAATTTCATCGTGGATTGACTCAACCCTTTCCCTTCTGCACCTATGACTAAGCCGATCGCACCTGATAATTTAGTATCATGTAAATCATTACCATCCATAGTAGTGCCATAAATCCAAAAACCATTTTCTTGTAACTGCTTAATTGCATTATTAATATTGACAACTCTAGACACAGAAAAATATTCTAAGGCACCAGCAGCAACCTTCATAACCGTAGAATTTATACCCACTGCACGACGTTGAGGAATTATTAATCCCTGAATACCCAATGCTTCTCCTGTACGGATAATAGCCCCTAAATTGTGGGGATCACTAATGCCATCGGCTATGACAATGACGGGGTTTTCAGTTTCAGACTTTGCCTTAGTAATTAAATCATCTAGTTCCATATAATCATAAGGAGCAACCATAATTGCAACTCCTTGATGATTAGCAAAATCAGTAATTTGATTGAGACGTTTGACATCGACTACATCAATAATTGCACCATTGGCTTTAGCTGAAGTTAATAAAGACTCAAAGCGATTATCATGAAGTAGTTTACCCATGATATATATTCTATTCAACTGTCGATCGCTTTTCAAGGTAGTTAACACAGGATGACAACCATAAACTAAATCCTCATCTTGATTATTCTGAGGAGAATTTAACTTTGATTGTGATGTTTTTTTAGTCACCGGTTGATTGCTTTTTTTGGGGAATGGTTTATGTTTCGAGTTAGCCATGAAAAACGATATTAAATTAGCAATAGCAAGTCATTACAATATAATCTATAAAATACCTTTTGAAGTGAAATACAACTGTTACGTTATGTGAAGATTAAGGATCAAATAATCTGAGAAAAAACTCAGGAAATAATCAGCAATAACGTTGTTAGTTCAGATAATAATAGATTAAATAAGGAAAATTCAAAGGACAAAGTTTAAAGAATAAAGGTAACTGTCAATTATCAATTGTTTGACCTTTTTTTAACAGGAATGCAATTATGAAAAAAAATTTTTTATTGATTATTTTATTTATTACCACCATAATCATCGTTACCTCATTTGATCTTAAAACTTTATGGGAAATATCCTTAGTTTGGATGGAAAAATTGGGTTTTTGGGGTTATTTATTATTTTTTTTCATCTATAATCTGGGTACTCTATTTTTTATTCCAGGTTCTATTTTGACCATCAAAGGCGGTTGCTTATATGGTTTATTTTTAGGAACTATTATTGTCTTAATTTCCGCTATAATAGGTGCGATCGTCTCTTTTCTGTTAGGACGTTATTATTGTAGAAACTGGGTAAATAAGCAATTACAAAAATATCCTCTCTTAAAAAAAATGGATAAAATTGTTTCCCAAGAAGGATGGAAAATTGTCTTTTTAACTCGTCTTTGTCCTCTTTTTCCTTTCAACTTACTGAATTATTTCTTGGGAATTACTGAGATAACTCTCAGAGACTACATTCTTGGCTCTTTTGCAATTATTCCTGGTACGATCATGTATGTCTATATTGGTTCTCTAGCAAGAGATTTAGCTACTTTTGATCCTGCTAATGATCAAGCAAATCCAGAAGCTCAAAGCTTAATATGGATGATGCGTTTTGTAGGGTTAATTGCTACTATTGCAATAACTATTTACACAGTTGAGATAGCAAAAAAAACTATCAATCAAAATATTTTAGATGGAGATTAATGGCAATGTTTTTCTTAAAAAATAACTTAACTAAAACGAGTTTAACAAGTAACAAATCAAGACAAATTTTTCGTTGGCTAATCCTGACACTGACTACATTTATTGTTTCTTTAACTATTCATACTAATCCTGTTTTAGCTCAAGAATCGTCAGGTAGTGGCTTTAATCCTCAGATGTGGTTAGTAAATGCCCTCGAATGGATTGATGGTTTAGGAACGGTTGGTGCGATCGCATTTATTGTCATCTATATGATTGCTGCGGTTGCTTTTTTACCAGGTTCAGTACTTACCTTAGGTGCAGGAGTAGTGTTTGGAGTAGTTTTAGGTTCTATTTATGTCTTTATCGGTGCCACCATAGGTGCAACCCTCGCTTTTTTAGTGGGACGTTATGTTGCCAGAGGATGGGTAGCCGAGAAAATAGCAGGAAATCAGAAATTTAAAGCGATCGATGAAGCAGTTGGTCAAGAAGGCTTGAAAATCGTCTTATTAACCCGTGTATCTCCTATTTTCCCTTTTAATTTACTTAATTATGCTTACGGTGTTACCAAGGTATCTCTCAAAGATTATGTTATTGGTTCTTTGGGAATGATACCAGGTACAATTATGTACGTCTATATTGGTTCATTAGCAGGAAACCTTGCAACTATTGGTGCAGGAACAACAGAAGCCAATCCTGTAGCTCAATGGACAATTCGTATCATTGGTTTTATTGCCACTGTTGCCGTTACTTTGTATGTGACTAAAGTTGCCAAAAAAGCCCTTGACGATTCAGTTTTAGATTCTTCAGCTCAATCATAAGAAAGTTGCCATAAATATATTATTTGAGCTTTTGAGATTGTTGGCTATCAGCTATAGGCTTTAGATATTTTTTAACTGGCACTTTATTTTTACATAAATTCCTAAATACATATATTCCATAAAGCTTTAAATCATTGCCCTTTTAACTTTCATGACAAAGTGCGATCGCTTTCCTTTCCTTGTTTGAGCCTCGAAAGACTTAAGCTATAAACGATACATAAAAAAAGCGATCAAATTATGGTCGATAATGTAGCTTTGCCCTTGATACTTAGGTCAAAATTATTAATTATTAATTATTAATTATTAATTACTCATTACATTCTCATTTTTTATCATTAAACTTTAAATAAAGAAGAAAAAACAACAATTATCGTTTTCTATTAAAAATTTATTCTCAATCAAAATATAGATGAATAATATATCTGGTAATGCAATTAATTTGGCTCCGATGGATGAATATAATCAGCAATTAATTTCTGAGGTTCATCCTCCTCAATGGAAAAATCCTACTCCAGCCGACAAATATGATCTAGTTGTCATTGGTGCGGGTACAGCAGGTTTAGTTGTCGCAGCAGGTGCAGCAGGTTTAGGTATTGGTCTGAAAGTTGCTTTGATTGAGAGATATTTAATGGGAGGTGACTGTTTAAATTTTGGTTGTGTACCTTCTAAGGCAATTATTCGTTCCGCAAAAGTAATCGGCGAGTTGGCCAAAGGCAAAAAATTGGGAGTTCATGTTGGTGATGTTGAGATCAATTTTGCCCAAGTTATGGCAAGAATGCGTAATATCAGAGCCAGTATTAGCCATCATGATTCGGCAGCAAGATTTAAAAAATTAGGTATTGACATTTTCTTTGGAGAAGCTCATTTTACCTCAGATAAGACGATCGCAGTGGGAGATCAGTCATTATCTTATAAAAAAGCTGTTATCGCTACTGGTGCAAGGGCAGTTCAACCAAAAATAGAAGGCATTCAAAGCACGGGATTTCAAACGAATGAAACTATTTTTTCTTTAACTCAACAACCCAAAACTTTAGCGGTATTTGGAGGAGGACCTATTGGTTGTGAACTAGCCCAAGCCTTTCATCGTTTAGGTTCCAAGGTTATTTTAGTCCATAAACATGGGCATTTATTAAATCGTGAAGATGCTGATGCCGCCCAGATTATTCAGCAGAATTTTATCGATGAAGGCATTGAATTAGTATTAAATTCTCAAGTTTTACAAACAGAAAAAACTACCACAGGGAAGAAGATTAATTATATTGAAAATAATCAAGAAAAATCCATCGAAGTCGATGAAATTTTGATGGGTGCAGGGAGACAACCTAATATTGAAACCCTAAATTTAGAAGCTGTTGGTGTTGAATATAATAAACGTGGAGTGATAGTTAATGATCATCTACAAACCACTAATTCCAGTATTTATGCAGCAGGAGATGTCTGCTTAGATTTTAAATTTACCCATACTGCTGATGCCGCTGCTCGTATTGTGATCAAAAATACTCTATTCTCTCCTTTTGGTTTGGGTAAAGCGAAATTTAGTGATTTAGTTATACCTTGGGTCACATATACTGATCCAGAAATCGCCCATGTGGGTATGTATGAAAAGGATACTCAAAGTAAAGGTATAGAAGTTAGTACTATCAAAATTATGATGAGTGAGGTGGATAGAGCTATCACCGATGGCGAAACAGAAGGCTTTGTTAAGGTTTATCATGAAAAAGGAAGCGATCGCATTTTAGGTGCAACAATAGTTTCTGCCCATGCAGGAGAAATGATTTCCGAGATTACAGCCGCCATGGTTAACGAAATTGGCTTAAATGGATTATCTGGAGTAATTCATTCTTACCCCACTCAAGCCGATGCCATTAAAAAAGCCGCAGATGCTTATCGTCGAACTCTACTAACACCCAAAACAAAAACTTTACTAGGATTACTTACCAAACTTTCTTAAATTAACAGGTATATTCTAAGATAATGCATGAAAGCTTTCTCAAGTATTTGTAAATGCCATTGGACAATATCATACCGTTGGAAAATATAATTTTTAGTTGAGTTATCAGTACTACTAAATGTAATATATTTTGATAGTCAATTTAACCACAGAATCTAACATTGCAAATAGATATAATTAATGGCCTAAATGACTATCCTTCTTTCAATTCAACTTATCAAGAGTGAATGAGTATTGCTAAATTTAAGTTTTGTAACATGAACACCCTATATTTTGAAATAATTCAATATAATGGAATTGTATCAAGCGATACATATTGTTTTTTCAAGATTCGCTATTGAACACAACTTAAGATAGGAGATTTATAAAGATGAACGGAGAATACTTCAACACAATTTTGATTATATCCATAATAACTGTTACCAGTGTTTTATTGCTTCCTTTAATCGCATGGGTAATCGGTTATCAATCACCACAAGAAAGAGAAACATTGACTTAACTTTTTCTGCGTACATATCAGTTTGAACCCAGAAAAATGATTGGGAAAGGACGATGTTTAGAAATGTTTAATGATAGTAACTAAATTAAAGCTAGTTACTATTATTTTTTTATGAGGTAAAATCGGCTCACTCTATTTTTGAAGATTTAAGAACTCATAATATTTTCATGATGATGGAACAGACAAAAAATAGGAAAATAAAAATAAAGAGCGATCGATACGTAACCTCTATAATCAGTAAACATTATGGTTAGAATTAATTATATTTTTAAGTACTGATGCTAAAATTTGAGTATTCCAGTTTGATTAATGCTCCAGTTGAAAAAGTCTGGCAGTTTCATGAGAGAGCAGATGTATTGGAATTGTTGACACCCCCTTGGCAACCAGTGAAAATAATTCGTAGAGAAGGGGGATTAGAAATAGGGGCAACCAGCGAGTTTTTGCTAACGTTAGGTTTTTTCCCTGTACCTTGGGTAGCTCGTCACACAGACTATCAGAAATATCAGTTATTTACTGACGAACAAATAAAAGGTCCCATGGAATCATGGCGACATGAACATATATTTAAAGCAAAAGGACAACAAACATTATTAATTGATCGCATTTATTATGAAGTTTCAGGTGGTTGGTTCAGCGAAATATTATTAGGCTGGTGGATTAACTCAAGATTAAAAGAGATGTTTAAATATCGTCACCAAATCACCAAAGAATATTCTTGAATCCTTGCTGATTGAGTTATAACAATGTTTTTTCATAGAACTTTAGACAAATTTAATAAAAATTTACATTAATGTTCCTTAACATGATAAGATTGTCTTTGATTTAGGTTATCTAGTCCCTTACTGTGATTGTTTTTTAATACATTCACCATCGACTAATTAACAATAAAGCAGTCTTAAAGTCTGCCAGCACGAATACCTATAAAATGAACAACTCCGAATCTACTTTGCACAGCACTATAGAAAAAAATAGTGAATCAGAGATCAGTACACCAGAATTAGCAGATAATTCCATGGGAGAGTTTTATCAACTACGAAATAATCTGTTGATGGGTACGATTTTTGTCGCTCTAGTAGGCTCCAGTCTTACTTTGTTTTTTTATGATTGGCAAACTAGTCTTAACTATTTATTGGGAACTTGCTTTGGTTTAGTTTACTTAAATATGTTAGCTAGATCTGTAGAAAGAGTTGGTCTGACCAAAAAAACTTCTGGTTGGTCTCGTTTAGCTATCTTTATTGGTTTGATGATCGTGGCGATAAAAAGAGAACAATTACAAGTAGTACCAGTTTTTCTGGGTTTTATTACTTATAAGGTGGCTATTCTGTCTTATCTGTTACCCCTTAATTTATGGGATCAACAAAATAAAGCAGAATCAAAAAACTAAATCAATAAATTGTCAAAGATTTTTGTAATCAGGACAAATCTTGTTCAATGGATCTTGTAAACACTTTAAATCTATCCCACTACTTGAATTTAGCGGCGATCGAAATAGGAGAACATCTTTACTGGGAAATCGGTAACTTAAAACTGCACGGACAAGTATTTCTTGTCTCTTGGTTTGTAATCCTAATTCTTGTTATCGTCTCCTTCTTGGCTACCAAGAATATCCAAAGAATTCCTAGCGGTATTCAAAACTTCATGGAATATATTTTGGATTTCATTCGTGGTTTAGCCAAGGATCAAATCGGTGAAAAAGAATACCGTCCATGGGTTCCTTTCATCGGTACATTATTCTTATTCATATTCGTGTCCAACTGGTCCGGTGCCTTAATTCCTTGGAAATTAATTGAAATTCCTGAAGGGGAACTGGCCGCACCGACTCTTGATATCAACACTACTGTAGCATTTGCATTATTAACATCCGGTGCATATTTTTATGCAGGACTTAAAAAGAAAGGCCTAGCCTACTTTGCAGATTATGCTCAACCATCTCCAATTATGGTTCCTTTCCGAGCCATCGAAGATTTTACTCGTCCTCTTTCCCTAAGTTTCCGTTTGTTCGGTAACATCTTAGCGGATGAATTAGCTGTCGGAGTATTAGTCTTGTTAGTACCTTTGTTCATTCCTTTACCCTTAATGCTCTTAGGTCTGTTTACTAGTGCAATCCAAGCGTTAATCTTTGCAACTTTAGCCGCATCCTATATCGGGGAAGCTATGGAAGTTCATGGAGAAGAACATTAAGATGAAAAATGAATTTTAGAAAATTAAATATTAATTGTTTTAACTCTTTTAATAATCTAAAATTATCATTTACAGAAAAGGAAACTGATCGAATTAATTTCCCTTAGTTAATAAGGCGAAAAATAAGGATTTAGTAGAATTAACTGTGCATAAAAACCCAAAATATAGTTAAATAAATCTTGGGATTAAATTAGTCACCATTGTGTGATTAACTAAACATAAGGGAGAAATTCTTTAGTTAAATACTTCCGGTGAATCAACAATTAAAACTTTATTGTAGTAAATTAATAAAAAGGAAAAAATTATGAATCCAACAATTGCTGCTGCTTCCGTACTCGCTGCTGCTCTAGCTGTAGGTTTAGGTGCTATAGGTCCTGGTATTGGTCAAGGTACAGCTGCTGGTCAAGCAGTAGAGGGTATTGCTCGTCAACCAGAAGCAGAAGGAAAAATTCGTGCTACTTTACTTCTTAGTTTAGCCTTCATGGAAGCGTTGACAATTTACGGTTTAGTTGTTGCATTAATCTTATTATTTGCTAACCCTTTTTCCTAAAATCTTATTAGGTATTTAAGATAACCATTAGCAACAAAAAAAATCAGTTTTTAGGTTTTGGGTATTAGGCTGATTTAGAATAAAATCAATCTATATATCTCAAACCTAACTACTGAAAATGCACAATTGCAGTAATACTCTTAAGGATAATTCTAGATAGGAAAAAGAGAACAACTAAATTCTGTTCCTAAGTCAAAATATGATGACACAATGGATTTTATTGGCGGCAGAAACCGCAGAAGGAGGGGGTTTATTTGACCTTGATGCCACCCTACCATTAATGGCAATTCAGTTTTTAATTTTAGCGTGGGTACTCAATAAACTCCTTTATAGCCCTTTAGGTAAGGCAATTGATGACAGGGCAGGTTATGTTCAAGGCCAACTTTCAAGTGCTAAAGATAAAAAAGCAAATACTTTAGCTATTGCTCAGCAATATGAACAAGAATTGAAAGATGTCCGTAAAGAATCTCAACAAGTTATTGCTCAAGCTCAAGCCGAAGCACAAAAAATAGTTTCAGATCAAGTGCAACAAGCACAACAGGAAGTTATTGTCGAAAGGCAAAAAGCATCTGAAGAAATTGAGACTGAGCGTGCTGATGCTTTTGCTTATTTAGAGCAAAAAGTAGAAGCTTTAAGTAACCAAATTGTCGAAAAATTTGTCTAACCAACAATTGGCTCAATTATTAAATTAGCAAGAATAACACTGAGATTTTATCAATTATTTTTCTTGTTTATTTTAAAGAGATAATCAAAGCTTAGTTAAATCAAAAATTAATCATGATCAATTTACTCTACTTAGCCACTGAAAAAGCGGTTGGTGGATTTGGTATTAAATTTGATCTTCTTGGCTCTAATATCGTTAACCTGATAATTATCATTGTATTTTTATTGGTTTATGGTAGTAAATTTTTGAACAACATTCTCGCTCAGAGAAGAGATAAAATTGCCCAAGAGATTCAAGAAGCTGACAATTATGCTAATGATGCTGCAAAAGCTCTAGCTACTGCTAAGGAAAACTTAGATCAAGCTCAAGCTCAAGCGAAAAAAATTAAAACTGATGCTCAAGCTACTGCCAAAAATCTCAAGGTAGAAATACTAGCTCAAGGAGAGAAAGAAGTCGAACGGATGAAAGCCACTGCCGTTCAAGAACTTGATTCTGAAAGAGCAAAAGTAGTAGCTCAACTTAAACGTCAAGTTGCTATCTTAGCTTTGGAAAAAGCGGAACAAGATTTACGAAGTCGCTTGAATGATGATCTTCAAGGTCAGTTAATTAGTCGTGCTGTTGACCAACTAGGAGGTTAAGAACTGATGCAAAATGCTGTTACAGCTGAAGTGGTAGAACCTTATGCAGAAGCCTTGATGTCCCTAGCTAAGGAAAAAAATCTTACAGATGCGATCGGAAATGATATTCGTTCTTTGCGAGAATTATTTGAACAGTCACCAGAGTTAAGAATTTTTTTAGCTAGTCCCTTGGTAGGTGCAGAGGATAACAAAGAAGTTATTAAAAAAATTGCCAGTGAGCAAATTAATCCTTTTTTGCTCAATTTTTTATTACTATTAGTTGACCGTCAACGAATTAATGTCGTTGAAGGTGTATTCAACAAATATTTAGAAAGTCTGCGTAAACTCAACAATATAGTCTTAGCTGAAGTAACTTCTGCCATCAGGCTATATGAAGGAGAAGCAGAAAAATTAGTAGAAAAGATCAAAGTTCTTACTGGTGCTGACGGTGTAGAAATGGAAACTAAAGTTGATGATGGCATCATTGGTGGTGTCGTGATCAAAGTTGGTTCTCAAGTTTATGACGCTAGTATTAAAGGGCAATTACGTCGTATCCGTCGTAGTATGCTCGGTACAGTTTAAAAACGGATGACAAATAGTGATAATTTTTATTCAGATAAGTTCAATAATTCTGAGAAAATATTACTAATTTGTTCTCTAAATTTTGATTTGCTCTCAATTTGATAAGCAAACTATTATTTTAATCCCTAAAAATAAAAAAAATGGTAGCAATTAGACCAGACGAAATTAGTAACATTATTCGCCAACAAATTGAATCTTATGATCAACAGGTTCAAGTTTCCAATGTTGGTACAGTATTACAAGTAGGTGATGGTATCGCTCGTATTTATGGTTTAGATCAAGCCATGTCGGGCGAACTATTGGAATTTGAAGATGGTACTATCGGTATCGCTCTTAACTTAGAAGCAGATAACGTTGGTGCAGTATTGATGGGTGACGGTCTTGATATTCAAGAAGGTAGTAGTGTTAAAGCTACTGGTAAAATTGCTCAAATCCCTGTCGGTGATGCTTCTATTGGTAGAGTCGTAGATGCTTTATCTCGTCCTATTGATGGTTTAGGTGAAATCGATGCTAGTGAATCTCGTTTAATCGAGTCTATGGCACCAGGTATTATCGAACGTAAATCCGTTTGTGAACCAATGCAAACAGGTATCACGGCGATCGATGCTATGATTCCTGTGGGTAGAGGTCAACGTGAATTAATTATTGGTGACCGTCAAACTGGTAAAACAGCGATCGCAGTTGATACTATTATTAACCAAAAATCAGAAGACGTTATTTGTGTCTATGTAGCTGTTGGACAAAAAGCATCTACTGTAGCTAACGTAGTTGAAACCTTAAAAGAAAAAGGTGCATTAGACTATACCATCATCGTAGCGGCTAATGCCAACGATCCTGCTACTTTACAATACCTTGCTCCTTATACAGGTGCTGCGATCGCTGAGTACTTTATGTACAAAGGTAAAGCAACTCTCGTTATTTATGATGATTTGACCAAACAAGCTCAAGCTTACCGTCAAATGTCCTTGTTATTACGTCGCCCACCCGGTCGTGAAGCATATCCTGGAGACGTATTCTATCTCCACTCTCGTTTATTAGAAAGAGCAGCTAAACTCAGTGATGATTTAGGTGGTGGTAGTATGACCGCCTTACCTATCATTGAAACTCAAGCGGGTGACGTATCTGCTTATATTCCTACCAACGTAATTTCTATTACTGATGGTCAGATTTTCTTATCTTCTGATTTGTTCAACGCTGGTTTCCGTCCTGCAATCAATGCGGGTGTGTCCGTATCCCGTGTGGGTTCTGCGGCTCAAACCAAAGCAATGAAACAAGTGGCAGGTAAGTTGAAGCTAGAATTAGCTCAATTTGCTGAATTAGAAGCGTTCTCTCAATTTGCTTCTGACTTAGATGCGGCTACTCAATCGCAATTGGCTCGTGGTCAACGTTTACGTCAATTGTTAAAACAAGCACAAAATACTCCTTTAGCTGTTTGGGAACAAGTAGCTCAGGTTTATACTGGTATTAATGGTTTGTTAGATGAGATACCTGTAGAACAAATTGTTGATTTTGCTATTAGTTTACGTAATTATATTAAAACTAATAAACCTAAATTTGTCGAAATTATTTCTACTGAGAAAAAATTAACCGACGAAGCAGAATCTTTACTTAAAGAAGCTGTAAGGGAAGCTAAACAAGCTTTTTCTGCTTAATAAGTACTTTTTATCAAGGGGAAAATCAAAAACGGTTTTTTACCACTTTCCCCCCTAATTCAGGGGAAATTTTCATAAAATAATTTGTTAATTTGACCAAATAAAAGCTGGAAAAAATTTTTTTCAGCATAACTAAGGATGCTAAATTACCAATTATTAATTATTAATTATTAATTATTAATTAAATATTATGCCTAACTTAAAAGCGATTCGCGATCGCATTGACTCGGTAAAAAATACAAAAAAAATTACAGAAGCTATGCGTCTGGTAGCTGCGGCTAAGGTAAGAAGAGCTCAAGAACAGGTTACTGCAACTCGTCCTTTTGCTGATAGCCTAGCACAGGTACTTCAAGGCTTACAAGGTCGTTTGAGCATGGAAGATGTTGATTTAGCATTATTACAAGAAAGAAAAGTTAACACCGTTGCTTTAGTAGTTGTTACAGGCGATCGAGGCTTATGTGGTGGTTATAATGCTAATATAATCAAGAAAGCCGAAATTAGAGCCGCCGAATTAAAAGCTCAAGGCGTGGGTTATACCTTCATTACAGTTGGTAGAAAAGCGAGTCAATATTTTAAACGTAGAGAAGAGTCTATTACTCAAAGTTTTATTGGCTTAGAACAGATTCCTACTTCTAATGATTCTCAAGGGATTGCTGATGAGTTAGTTTCTTTATTCTTTTCTGAAGAAATCGATCGAGTTGAATTAATTTATACTCGTTTTGTTTCCTTAATTTCTTCTAAACCTGTAATTCAAACTTTATTACCTTTAACTCCTCAAGGGTTAGAAGTACAAGATGACGAAATATTCCGTTTAATTGTACGTGGTGGTAAATTCCAAGTTGAAAGAGAAGATATTTCGGCGGAAGTAACCGAACTCTCTCCGTCAATGATTTTTGAACAAGATCCTGTTCAGATTTTAGATTCTTTATTACCCTTATATATTAATAACCAATTATTAAGATCATTACAAGAGTCTGCTGCTAGTGAATTAGCAGCTCGTATGACTGCAATGAATAATGCAAGTCAAAATGCTAGTGATTTAATGAAAAGTTTAACTCTTTCTTATAACAAAGCTCGTCAAGCATCTATTACTCAACAACTTCTTGAGGTTGTTGCTGGTGCTAATTCTTTATAGAATGATTTTAAATGGAGAAGTTCAGAATTCATTAGTTCAGTAGTTAATAAGTTTGTTTCTTCTATAACTTCTGCAACTTCTGCAACTTCTTCTATTTGTTAGTTATTAATGATTTGCGATCATTTTCACTTCAAGTAAATCCCATATCGATATTTCCATAACTCTTCACTTTTGTGAATAAGATATGACAAACAATCTGAAAAATCACTATAATGGACAGTCTATAAACTATAAAATAAAACATTTTTAGTTATTCTAGTTAAGACTAAATATTAAGTATGAGTAGTGAGTTCAGAGAATTATTAAAAAAAATTGGTAGTGGTGCCCATACCCACAAAAATTTAACATTTGAAGAAGCTGGTTTGGCTTTAGAAATGATGTTGACAGAAGTTGCCACTCCTGCTCAAATAGGGGCTTTTTTAATTGCTCATCGTATCAAACGTCCCACTGCTGAAGAATTAGGGGGAATGTTGAAAACTTATAATAGATTAGGTCCAAAAGTAGCGACATTAAATAACTCTTCACCTTTGACTATCTTGGGTATTCCTTATGATGGAAGAACTCGTACTGCACCTATTTCTCCCGTTACCGCATTAATTTTAAGCTCGATGAATGTCCCTGTGTTAATGCATGGTGGCACAACAATGCCCACTAAATATGGCTTGACATTGGCTGAAATTTGGGCAAGTTTAGGTGTTAATTTAACTGAACTTTCTCTCACTCAAGTTAATAAATTACTAGAAACAACTAACTTTGGTTTTCTCTATTTACCCCAACATTTTCCTCTAGCTCATAATTTAGTTACTTATCGAGATCAAATTGGTAAACGTCCACCTTTAGCTACCTTAGAATTAATTTGGCATCCTTATGAAGGAAATACCCATGTAATAGCTGGTTATGTTCATCCTCCCACGGAAAAAATGATCAAAGGTGCATTACATTTAAACAACAAAGAAAAGTTTACTTTAATTAAGGGAATGGAGGGTAGTGGAGATTTAAAGTTATCTCAAACTAATATTATCAGCATCGATCGTCATGATACTAGTGAAGGATCTCAATATCTGAAAATAAATCCACATCATCATAATTTAGATGGAGAAGACCCTGTTTTGGGTGACAAATTTAATTATTTCCAAGAGTTAAAAAAGACAATTCAAGGTCAAGAATCTAGTCTGACAAAAAGTTGTATTTTAAATGGCGGTTTTTATTTATGGCGTTGTGGTGTCACTAAAAATATTGAAGAGGGTTTAACAATTACTGCAACAATTCTTCAAGAAGGTAAGTTAGAAAAACATTTACAGAAGATAATTACAAATTCTTAATTAACCCTTAGGAATAAAAGTATCTGTCCATTGTCTGAAAAAATAAAATGTATAACCAACAATAAAACAAACTGATCTGTCTTCGTGAGCAAAATCAACAACATGGATTTTAAAAAACTAGCAACTCAATATCGGACTGAACTTATTAAAAACGTTCTACCTTTCTGGCAAAAGTATTCCCAAGATTTGGAATATGGTGGTTTCTTTACCTGCTTATTACGAGATGGTCAAGTTTTTGATACTGACAAATTCATTTGGCTTCAAGCTCGTCAAGTGTGGACATTTTCCATGCTCTATAATTGTTTAGAGCAAGAACCCAAATGGCTTGTTATGGCAGAATATGGTGCTAATTTTCTACGAGAATACGGTCAAGATACATCTGGAAATTGGTATTTCTCCTTGAACCAACAAGGTAAACCATTGGTGCAACCCTACAACATCTTTTCTGACTGCTTTGCGACTATGGCTTTTAGTCAGTTGTATCAAGCCACCCAAAACGAGGAATATGCTCAAATTGCTACCAGTACATTTCACAACATCCTTGAGCGTCAGAATAATCCCAAAGGTCAATATAATAAGCTTGTATCTGGTACTCGTCCTCTCAAGAACTTTGCTTTACCAATGATTCTAAGTAATCTCTGCCTTGAGATTGAAGTACTACTAGAAAAAGAATTGGTAGAAACTACTATTCAAAACTTTATCCATGAAGTCATGGAAGTTTTCTATCAGCCCGAAAATGGTCTTATTTTAGAGAATGTTACTCCTGAAGGTCATTTTTCTGATTCTTTTGAAGGTCGCCTACTAAATCCTGGTCACTCCATTGAAGCGATGTGGTTCATGATAGATTTAGGTCACAGATGCAAAAATCAAATCTTGATAGATAAGGCCGTGGAAATAACCCTTTCTACCCTCGAATTTGGCTGGGATCAACAATATGGTGGATTGTTCTATTTTATGGATCTCAAAGGTTATCCTCCTCAACAACTCGAATGGGATCAAAAATTGTGGTGGGTACATTTAGAAACTTTAGTCGCTTTACTAAAAGCCTATCACCTGACATCCAATGAAGCATGTTGCCAATGGTTTAAAAAAGTACATGACTACACTTGGTCACATTTCTGTGATAGCGAATATGGAGAATGGTTTGGTTATCTCAATCGACAAGGGAAAATATTGTTGCCTCTCAAGGGTGGGAAATGGAAAGGATGTTTTCACGTACCAAGGGCTTTATTTCAATGTTCGCAAATACTAGAAACTATAGCCAGTAGATAATTATGAATTTTGACGGTCAGCAAAATTATCCATACTTTTGTTAGTTATAATTAAAGTCTGAACATTAGGCAATTTAGCAAAGATATGAGTGATATCGATTTTTTGAATACTTTACCATTGATTATCTCATCTTTATTGTCTTTGGTATTTGACTATGTCCGTTAAAAGATTAGTAATTAACCGAATGGTGAACCTTATCAATATAAACATATCGAATTGTACTTAAGTTTGAAATTATTAATAGACCAGTTTTGATACTGTCATAAAACTTTTTAACTAACAATTACTGTACTTGCTGCCAATTTCTTGTAAATTGTGATCATTGCCGATTTTAATAATTATGGAAAATCAAAGCAAAATAAATAGTTTCAATAGCTTAATAGAAAGAATCAAGTCCTTACCATCTCCGAAAACAGAAGAATCAATTCTCCTGCGAGTATTAGTACAAGCGATGGTTATTGTTGGAATTATTGCTATCGACGTCGCCGCTCAAAGCCGTTTTCCGATGAGTTATTGGGCAATACCTTTAAGTATAATTGGTGCTGTTGTTACTTGGCGTAGAAGAAAAAAAAGAAATATCGCTGTTAAATTTGGTTTAGCGATCGCGATGATTATTGCGTTAGTATTATTCTTAGGTAATCTACTCGGCAGTATCAATGATACCAGACTAGTATTAGCTGAATTATTAATACAGTTACAAGTTTTACATAGCTTTGATTTACCCAGACGCAAAGACTTAGGTTATTCCATGGTCATTGGTTTAATTTTAATAGGGGTATCCGCTACTTTATCCCAAACTCTTGCTTTTGCTCCTTGGTTACTATTACTCTTAATCATTGCTGTTCCAACTTTAATTCTCGATTATCGCTCTCGCATGGGATTAGATAGTTGGGATCAACTATGGCAACAAAAAAAGAAACAGAATATTCCAGACAAAAATTATCAATCTATACCATCACAATATTCTTCCTTATCTCCTAAAAAACTCTTCTCTTCCATCTCAATTATTGTTGTTTTAGGTTTATTTATTTTCGCCATTATGCCTCGTTATCCAGGTTATCAAATTCAGAGTTTCCCTGTAAATGCACCTGATAACTATAAAAATCAAAACTTTGCCCAAGGAAATAAAAGTATAGTTAACCCAGGTTATAATCCCGACGGTACACCCAGCGATAATTTAATGGGAGGAAATGGAGAGGGTGAAAATGGTATTGACAGAGTGGATGATTCATCTTATTACGGTTTTAATACTCAAATTAATCAAAATTTTAGTGATACTATCACCAAGAAAAAACTCTGATTCCGCATTCGCTCTCAATACCCTGGATTTTGGCGTGTATTAGGATTCGATCATTATACAGGGCAGGGATGGAAAATTCTAAGAGAAGACCAAACAGCTGATATTCAAAGACATCCTTGGAGTTATAAATTTGGTTTTCCTTCACCATTAGTTAAAGGAGAAACCCAAAAGGTTATTCAAACTTATACTACCGTTGCTGACGTACCTAATATCATTCCTCATCTTCGTTATGCTAAATCTCTTTTTTTCCCGACTCCAGAAATTGCCTTGGACTCTGAAGGGGGTTTACGTTCACCTGCGGGATTAATAGAGGGTTTAACCTATACTGTTATTTCTCGTGTACCTTATCGTAATCAAGAACAATTACAATTAGCAGGTAACAATTATCCTGATGTAATTCGTAAATATTATCTTGACTTATCTCCAGAAATTAAAGACAAAATCAAGGTAAAGGCAGAGGATTTAATTGCTAAATCGAATCGAGAGTTAACATCTAATTATGATGTCGCTTTATATTTAGCTCAAGCTATTAAACAAAACTACAGTTGGCAACAAAATATTCCTCCATTAAAAGAGGGAGAGGATTTAACTGAGGCTTTTCTCTATAAAAATCAAGGTGGTTATCCTGATCAATTTGCAACAGTATACACTTTGATGTTGCGATCGCTAAATATACCAGCAAGGTTAGTTGTCGGTTTTGCTCCTGGGAAATTTAATCCTTTTACAGGTTATTATTTAGTACATAATACCGATGCTTATGCCATGACAGAAGTTTATTTTCCTGATTATGGTTGGTTTTATTTTGATCCGTTGCCTGGTCACGAAATTATACCTCCATCTTTTCAAGATCAAAATCCTTTTGGTGTTTTAGGTTTATTATGGAAATGGGTAGCGAGCTTCTTACCTCCACCTTTTACCGCTTTTATTTCGACCATTTTTGCTAAAATAACTCAAGGAATATTAGGTGTTTTTCAAACTGGCTGGCTTGGTAAATTATGGCAGTTTGTTACGGGTAGTTTTATTGGTGTTTTACTGGGAATATTAGGTGCTATAGTCCTAGCTTTCTTCGGTTAGTTAACGGTTAATTACTTGCAAAAATTGACCTATGTTCGCTACTTAAATAAACTCCATCCTTTGGCTAAATTATACCGAGAAATGCTGGATTTATTGCAAGAAAAAGGTCATCCCAAACATCAGGCTCAAACTCCTTATGAATATGTTCAAAGTTTAAATAATATTTTTATAGGTGAGCAGTTAGAAATTATTACTGTAATTAGTAATAGTTACGTACAATGGCGTTACGGTAATGTTAATTGTAATTTAGATTATTTGCGATCGCAATTTAAACTATTACAAAATAGCTTTGAAAGTAGTCGTCTCAAACCATAAAAAAATAATGTCTGCGATCTCTTGGTGACAAAAGTCATCAGCAACCACAGACATTATAAATTAATGTATTCGTAAAAACTATTTAGAATAAACCTAAAGTCAAAGATTTATCAATAGGGAATACAGAACCAGCACCTAACCAAAGTGTTACAGCAGTACCGAATAAAAATACAGCCATAGCAATAGGACGACGGAAAGGATTTTGGAATTTATTGACACTTTCAATGAAAGGAATAGCCATTAAACCTAAAGGAATAGCTGCTTGACAAGCAATACCTAAAAGTTTGTTAGGAAGAACACGTAAAATTTGGAAAACAGGGTATAAATACCACTCAGGTAAAATTTCCAAAGGAGTTGCAAAAGGATCAGCAGGTTCACCAATCATACCTGGATCTAAAATTGATAAACCAACGATTAAACCTAATGTACCAAGAATACAAACAGGGAACATATAGAGAATATCGTTAGGCCAAGCAATCTCACCATAATAATTATGACCCATATTTTGAGCTAATTTAGCTCTTAATTTAGGATCGGCTAGATCAGGTTTTTTAATCAATTGAGAATTTGGATTTGACATAATTGAATTTATTTCCCTCAACTTATAGTCTAAAGAGAACCAAAATAAGCCAGAATATTTTTATTTTATTCTGAAGTATTTAAGTTCATGCCATGAATTATTAGTAAATACAAAAAAGACGATCTAAGTAATTGTTCAACATTTAGATCGTCATATATTAATTATTAGAGTTTACAAAGGACCAGAAATACCTTGCTTACGAATTAGTAAGAAGTGTAATAACATAAATACAGCCATGAACCATGGTAAAACAAAGGTATGAATGGTGTAGAAACGGGTTAAGGTTGCTTGACCAACACTTGCTCCACCTCTTAACAATTCAACCATTTGGTCACCAACTACAGGAATAGCTGCAGGTACACCAGAAACGATTTTAACCGCCCAGTAACCAACTTGGTCCCAAGGTAAAGAATAACCCGTTACACCGAAAGAAACGGTAATAACAGCCATAGTTACACCTACAACCCAAGTTAATTCACGAGGTTTTTTGAAACCGCCAGTTAAGTAAACACGGAACACGTGAAGAATTAACATCAACACCATCATACTGGCAGACCAGCGATGGACAGAACGAATTAACCAACCAAAGTTAACTTCATTCATAATAAATTGAACAGAGTTAAAGGCTTCGGCAACGGTGGGTTTGTAATAAAAAGTCATTGCAAACCCAGTGGCAAATTGGATTAAGAAGCAAGTCAAAGTAATTCCACCTAAACAGTAAAAGATATTTACATGGGGAGGAACATATTTACTGCTAATATCATCAGAGATCGCTTCGACTTCTAGACGATCGTTAAACCATTTATAAACAGGAGAATCGGTTACTTGTTTAGTAAACATTAAGCCCTAAACTATTTATTATTATTATGTACAGTGATTTTTATGAGCAAATTTCAGGAGATATAATCATCTCACCAGAAGAAAAAGATTAATCGACTTTTAGTTTGACTTTATTACCAAAAGTAACAGATACAAATAACTTTAAAGACGATTAATCTTAACTTACCGCCAAAATCTATAAATCCGAATGTTTTTATTTATTACCTTCAAAGATTTATGATTTATGATTTCTTGATTACATATAATCTATATGAAATTATATCATGACGTTGTAGCAAGGTTAGACATCATCAAGCTAGGTTATAGCTCTATCTACTCACTAAACAAAATTTAACATATCTTTCAGTTTCTTTGCTAGTTATCACCCACTGTTAATGCAAATTTTTATATTATTGGCCCTAAATATCAAAGCAAGTCTCAAGTATTAGAATTAACCATACTTTTCGACTTGCCTCAAAATTTTGACTAAAAATTATATTTAATTTTTCCATCTTATCTAGTGACCCATTAATATCAATTACCAGTCATTGAAACCACAATAAAATTGGTATATTAATAAAAATGATTTGACGAGTACTAGATAAAGCTAATTTAACGAAAGCGTTTTTTACGACGGGCTACAGCTTTGCGTTTTTTCTTTTCAATGGGGGTTTCATAATGACGCAAACGTTTAATATCTGCAAAAATACCTGCTTTAGAAACTTGTCTTTTGAAGCGACGTAAAGCTGATTCTATATTCTCATTCTGTCCCACAACCACTTGGGTCATGCAAATTCCTCCTGATTTTTCAAAACAATATAGTAAAAATAACAGTTTTCTATTATATCTTAATTCAAACTCCTGTTCTTGGATTATGACAAAATAATTTTTGATTCTACTAAATAATCTCTAGGGCGTGTCATCAATTAAGCCAAATCGAGTATGAACCACTCGAAAATCTCCAAATCTTTCTGGTAAATCTCTCCAAGGTATACCGGCTCGATATCGATCTAAGACTGCTTCAACAAATAGTCGATTGTCTTTGGCTGTAACTCCTACAGTACCTGGACGACCAGGAAGCATATTTTTAATTCTATCCCATTGGTCATCCCTTAAAGCATAACGGCGCATCTTCTTACCACACTCTGTTTCTGTTTAAAAATTACTTAGGGGTATATTCTATCTTGTTTTAAGTTCTAATTGATGACACGCCCTAGTTGAAAACCATAACCATAATAATCTTTCTGATTAAGAGAATTATTATTTTGTGCTGTAATCATACGATTTACGGTTTCTGGAAAGATTGTCTCAGTCAGACATGAGTTATGTAGATTGGTATGAGCTAAATTTGCACCCATTAAGTTTGCTTTTGTGAGGTTAGTTCTATCAAAAACAGCACCATCCAAATTCGCCATTTCTAAATCGGCCTGCTGTAAATTAGCTCCTCGTAAATCAGCTCCTTCTAAATTTGCACCTCTGAGTCTTGCTTCTCTAAGATTAGCTCCTCGTAAATTAGCGTTAGCCAAATTAGCATTACTTAGCCTCGCACCATGTAAATTACTTTCACTTAAATCGCTATTTCTCAAATCTACTCCTTTCATAAAAGAGCGAGCAAAATTGGTTTTGTATGCTGAACATTTTCTCATATCAGCACCACTTAATCTAGATTCTTGAAAATTGCTCCAATTAAGATTACTATCTCTTAAAGATGAGTCTCTTAGGTTGACACGATATAAACAGGCACCACATAGATTTACTTGTGCTAAATCTGCATGACGAAGATTGGTATGATTTAAGTTCGCTCCACTTAGTTGAGTTTTAACTAATTGCGATCGCACCATGAAAGCACCATAAAAATTCGCTTTAGTTAAATCAGCACCATCAAATATAGATTCACTTAACTTTCCATGGGTAAAATTAGACCAATTTAATTGTGCGTGACTAAAATTAGACTTGGTTAAAAAAGAACCATTTAAATCCACGCCAATAAGATTCGCACCTTCTAAATCTAATGCTACTAAAACTGAACGATATAACTGTGCTCCTTGTAAGTTTATACCATGGAACTTGCGAATTCCTTGTTCATATAGACGTAAAAATCGACTAGCTTTCATCTGTTCTTTATCCTCTATTTAACTCATACTTAAATGTTTAAATCCTCTAACTTTTTCTTGAGGGTGAATAATCAATATCGTTTATATTTTCTCGTTCTTCTCTTTGTATTTTAATCATAAATAATCATCTATGTAGAAGTACCTGTAATTACTCTTAATAAAAATTTTATAATCTTCATTGAGGACTATAATTTATCGGTGTCAAACATCATGTTGGAATTGATACTTTCTGAGCTGTTGGAATGGTATTTATCTAAATTAATAAATCAATAAAAGTTAACAAAGAATCAAATATTTTTGAACTAAAATCACCCTAATTAGTTTTGATCTTTGGAAATAAATTGTAGATTATTTTTTTTGAAATTCGTATAGAAGCTCGATTACTATTTATATTTTGTAATAATTTTCAATTGTAATAATTTGTAGCTAAATATTTAGTTTTAAGTTTGGTTGAGAATGACAATTAATATATAATTAAGTAATGTAAATTAGATTCAGTTCAAGCGTATTAAAATCTGTTTGCCTTTTCAATATGGATAGAAAAAAAATTGTAGCGATCGTCACAGGTATAATCTCGGTATTATTAGGAGTTATTTATTTAATTGTGGTGTTATTATTAGACTCCAGAGGTGAAATGATTCCTGCTCCCATTACTGATTTATCGTTGTTAATAAGCTTGTTCACAGTAAATTAAATTAATTACAGTTTTTTGATCAATATTCTAGTAACTGTTTATTTGGTGATGACAAAATAGGATTATCAATCGAATAAAGGATCATGATCAATTAAGGATTTTGCCATTGGTTTGGAAAAGTATTTGAACTATGGTTTTAACAGACTTGAATTTAAGCCCATAGATAGATTCCAACCTTTTGATTATTTGGTTTGATAAGTAATATCAACTGTTAAAAAATTGTTATTATGAATCAAGCTACTAAACCAATATCTAATCGTATTGCGATCATTTTTGATTTCGATCGTACTATTATTCCTTGCGATAGTTTTTATGTATTATTAGAAGATTGTGGAATAGACAAAGATGATTTTTATAAAAACTACGTCAATCCTTTACTTGAAGACGACTGGCAACATTATTTAGCAAGAAGTTATGGTTTAGTCAAAGAGTCTAACGGAAGAAAAACAAATAAAATTACTAAAAGTACCTTAACTGACTTAGGTAAAAAGATTCAATTGTGTAAAGGTGTAGAGAGAATGTTCGATCGTCTAGAACAAAAAATGACCCAAATTGATCAAGATATTGAACTAGAATTTTACTTAATGTCAGGTGGTTTTGTTGATATTGCCCGTAGTACGAGCATTGCTAAATATTTTAAAGGTATGTGGGGATGCGAACTTCACTACAATGAAAATGAAAAAGATTTAATTTATCATTACCGAGATATACCTCCAGAAGAAATTCGCATTCCAATTAATCAGGTGATTGATGTTGCTGATTGTACATCAGATATTCCCTGTTTTACAGTGATGAATCAATATGGTGGTATTGCTCTTGGGGTTCACCCTGAAGATAAAACTGGAGACCAATGGAAACATGCAGACGAAATTACTTCTAATCAAAAATTAACGAACTTAGTCCCTGCTAACTATCAAGAGAATTCTGAAACTATGAATTCAATCTGTTTGGCCATGGAATCTATTGCGCAAAAAATTAATTTAAGTAAACATCAGTGTTGGTAAATAGCAAATAGTTCCGATGGCACAACGCCATGGAAAGCATGATCGGCAATTCAAGTTACAATAAATTGAGAATGCGAGATTAGAAATTATTATTAGTTAAATAACAGATATATGGCTACAGCTACTCAAACCAAATACGAAGCAGTTATTGGTTTAGAAACTCATTGTCAACTCAATACCAATACGAAGATTTTTTGCAACTGTTCCACTAATTTTGATAGTCCTCCTAATACCAATATCTGTCCTGTTTGTTTAGGACATCCTGGAGTTTTGCCTGTTTTAAATCAAGAAGTATTGAACTCCGCTATTAAGATGGGTTTGGCTTTAAACGGACAAATTACTCGTTATAGTAAATTCGATCGCAAACAGTATTTTTATGCTGACTTGCCCAAAAACTACCAAATTTCCCAATTCGATTTACCCATCGTTGAACACGGTAAATTAGATATTGAAATACTGGATAAAAAAACCAAAGAAGTAACGAAAAAAACGATTGGTGTTACTCGTCTGCACATGGAAGAAGATGCGGGTAAACTAGTTCATGCAGGTAGTGACAGATTAGCAGGCTCAACTCATTCTTTAGTTGACTTTAACCGCACGGGCGTACCGTTATTAGAAATAGTCTCTGAGCCTAATTTGCGTAGCGGACAAGAAGCCGCCGAATATGCTCAACAACTACGCCGTATTGTCCGTTATTTAGATATTGGTGACGGTAATATGCAAGAAGGTTCATTACGTTGTGATGTCAATATTTCTGTTCGTCCTGAAGGTCAAGAAGAATTTGGCGTGAAGGTCGAAATCAAGAATATGAACTCTTTCAGTGCTATCCAAAAAGCGATCGAATATGAGATTGAAAGACAAATAGAAGCGATTAATAATGATGATGAAATATTTCAAGAAACCCGTTTATGGGATGAAAGTAGTCAAAAAACCTTCAGTATGAGACAAAAAGAAGGTTCGAGTGATTATCGTTATTTTCCTGAACCTGATTTACCTCCTTTAGTAATTAGTGATGCTCAACTAGAACAGATGGGTAAAACTTTACCTGAGTTACCAGCCCAAAAATTGACTCGTTATATCGAAGAATTTGGTCTTTCTGCTTATGATGCTACTGTATTAAGTGACGATCGAGATGTGGCAATTTATTTTGAAACAGTTGTAGCAGGTAGTGTTACAGCTAAAAATGCAGCTAACTGGGTAACTCAAGATATAGCAGCTTATCTGAATAGTAATCCTGATCTGAATATTAATCAGATTGCTTTAAAGCCCGAAATGTTATCGGAATTGATTGCTTTAATTGAAAAAGGTACTATAAGCGGTAAAATTGCCAAGGAAATCTTGCCTGAGTTGTTAGAAAAAGGTGGCTCACCCAAAGCGATTGTCGAAAGTCGAGGCTTAATGGCAATTACTAATCCTGATGAATTAGGTGCGATTATCGATCGAATCTTAGAAGCAAATCCTGATAAGTTAGAACTATATCGTGGTGGTAAGAAAAAATTACAGGGCTTTTTTGTGGGACAAATTATGAAAGAAACTGGTGGTAAAGCGGATCCTAAATTAGCGAATAAGATTTTGAACCAAAAATTGAACGGTTGATTCTTTTTTATTACCATCAAATCATTTTCATGATTTCAAAACATAATAACAAGGGGAAAAACACCACTTTAGAAAAAGAAAAACAAGCTCTGCGAGAAATAATAGCAGAGCTTGAGAAGTTTTGGAAGTGAAATGCTCGAGTTACGTTACAAGGTATTTTCTATTGAAAGTAATCAAAAGACGGTTATTTGATATATAGCTATTCCCGTGTAAATGAGGTACAAATAGCTCAGATTAAAACCCCCTAAATCCTCACCCAGTCTGTCAGGATCTGCCCTTATCAAGATGAGACTAGGGGACTTACAAGTCTAACCTGTACCTGATGACTATGATAAACGCTATATCTAAAAAGAAAATAAAGGTAACAGAAGATCAAATATTTTTGAAATAATTACAAAACAATATCAGCGTATTGCCATGCTTGTTCATATTGTTTGTTGACAGTTTTTGCTTCGGTCATTTTCCCTTGTCGTTGTAGACTTTGAGCTAATCCATGTAAAGACCAACCATTATTAGGATAGATTTCTAAGTCCTTTCTAAAAGCTTGTTCAGCTTGTTTTGGACGATCGCTTTCTAGGAAAACTCGACCTAATAAGTTGTGGGTAGGAGAATACCAATCGGGTGGTTCAGTATAAATTAAATTATCTTCTAAATTAGTTGCTTTTTGCAAGTGATTGATGGCGGTGGTATAATCTCGATCGAAATTAGCGATCGAACCTGCTAACACTTCATCGGCAATTTTTAATACACTCGCAGTAGAATTAAAGTCCCAAATTTTTAATTCTTGTAAACTCGAATCATTCATCAAAGCTTGTAGTCTAACTAACTCTTGAGTTGCTTGATCTTTTTTACCTTGATGAATAAAAGCCATTCCTCTGGCATAATGCCAAACACCGTTGGGATATTTCAAATCGGCTGGAGGAGGGGAAGTTTCTAGAATTTGTTGCCATTTTTCAAAGCGAATTTCAGTAAATAAGGGTATCACAGAAAAATGTTGCAATGCACCAGCAAAATCAGGATTTCTGATCAAATCTTGATTAACATCAGCAGTGCTTTCAGCGGCATCCATGGCAATTTCACTTTGTCCTGTCATCAATGCTGAAAACCACAGAAAATGGTAGTTATGAGGTACATAAGCGAATTTGTAAATACTATCTGGATGAGAAGAAGCTAGATATTTACGGTCAGCTTCGATCGCTTTTTCGTTAGCAATTACAGCATCTTCATAACGCCCTACACGAATATAAATGTGAGAAGGCATATGCTCTAAATGTCCTGAACCAGGAATCAAATCCCGCAAAGTATCAGCAGCTTTGACTGCTGCTAAAGGACGTTCTTTTTCCATGGCATGAATATAAAGATGATTCGCCCCTGGATGTTTCGGGCTTCTCTTGATCACCGATTCTAAGGTATCCACAATGGTCTTTGCTTCTGCTTTTAATTCGCCATTAGTCTGCCAATAATCCCAAGGCATAGTATCCATTAAGGCTTCGGCGTATAAAGTGGCAGCATCCACATCATCGGGATAGTCTCGGGCAACTTTAGCCATTGCTTGGGCATAGGCTAAATCTAAATTTGAACGATCTTCTCATGGTTTGGGAGAATAACGCTGAGCTAAAGCTTGAATATAAGCCTGTTCTTTTTTCGATCCTTTTTTACTAATTGCGATCGCTTTTTGAGTTGCTTGCCAAGCTGGAGATACTTGCTCTTCACCCATCGGTGCATTAATATTAGGTCCTAGAATATAGGCTAATCCCCAATGACACATGACACAATTGGGATCCACTTCAGTGGCAGTTTTAAAGACACGAGCAGCTTCGGCATGATTAAAACCATAAGTTAGGGTTAAACCTTGGTCAAAATATTTTTGAGCTAAATCAGATTTGCTAGAAATCGCAAAATGATAGTTACCAAGATTTTCTTTTAAGTTAACTTTTTCTTGAGCAAATAACGCTACTTTGGAGTTATTGACAATCAAGGGGAAGACAAATATTAAAACTAGACTTAAGATAAAGCCAGCTAATATTTTTGTTAATCTACTATACATTTTTCTGCTCTTTATTTTCCATGGTAATAAAGTTATTGATTGTTCTGGTTGAATATGTAAAAAAATGTCAAAAATTTAATTTATGTAAACTCTTTATTTTCTTAACTGTGCTTGCCATAAAATTTAACTGTAGAATTTAAAAACTTAGAATATGTCCAGAATTGAAAAAGACAAAGAACGAGAACAGCGTATTGATTATGAAATTGTTGTAGATGCTTATAATGAGGAAGAAAGAGCAATGGGTTGGTATTATTATCTTGATGATAATATCAGTTTTCCCTTTCAGGCTAAATGGCTTAGTGGTAAAAAACCTGAAGGACGAGATGTTAAAGTTTTGGGTATATCTTCAGCAGAAGATTGTGAGCATAATATGTTTGTTGAAGTTGAATACGATGATGATGTTTTCTCTGCTCGTTTGAGCGATATTGAACCCTTGGAAGTTGATGAAAAAACAATACAAGCGATCGCAGATTGGAAATATTGGTCAGACAGGGGTTATGAATTTTAAAATAATTAAATAAGTAAACAAGCGTCAATAATTTGTCATAACTAAACTCTATCAACCTTCATATAATAAACTCATCATTGAAATGGAATTAACTCAAATACTCTCCGAATTAGAAAACTATACCGAAAAATTTCCTCGTCTTGCCCTTGAAGAAGCAATTGAAAAACAAGAAGAAATAACACCCCTATTATTGGAAAATATAACAAAATGGAAGGATAACTTAGAAGAATTATTGGAATTACCTGAGTATTTTTTACATATATATTCTTTCTTTTTACTAGCACAATTCAGGGAGACAAAAGCATATCCTCTCATCATCGATTTTTTCTCAGTACCAGGAGAGATTACCTTAGATATCACGGGAGACTTCGTCACCGAGGATTTAGCGAGAGTACTTGCAAGTGTTAGTGGTGGCAATATTGAACCTGTCAAAATACTTATAGAAAATCCACAAGTTAATAGATATGTCAGAAGTTCTGCCCTGCAATCTTTATTAATTTTATTCGTTGAAGATGTTATTTCTAGAGAAGTGATTATTGATTATTTTAAAGAACTTTTCTCAATCAAACTAGACGAAAAAGACTTAGATATTTGGACACACTTAGTTATTTCCAGTGGCGACATATATCCCCTTGAACTGAAAGAAGATATCCATCGAGTTTTTGCAGAAGATTTAATAGATTCATCTTTTATCAGTCTCAAAAATATTGATTCTGTTATTGAACAAGGTAAAGATGTTGTTTTGAATGAACTTCGTCAAAATTCACACCATCATTTTGTTAAAGATGTCATTGCGGAAATGGAATGGTGGGCTTGTTTTAAAACAGGAACAGAAACTCAAAAACAAGTAATCAGAAAACCTAAAGCCATTGGATTAGGAAAATCTGGATTTTCCTCTACAAATAAATCTAATAGTTCTAAAAAGAAAAATAAGACAAAAATGCAAAAGAAATCACGTCAAAAAAATCGCTCTAAAAAAAAATAATGTAAGTACATAATCACATCAAAAGCAAAAGATAATAGTAATCAATTTGAATAGATGAGTAAAGTGAATTGGACACAGATAAAAAAAGGATTACAACAAAAAACTAAAGAGGATTTGCTCAAAGAAATATCAACTCTTTATCAAAACTTTCCTCAAGTTAAAGAATATTATCAAGTACAGACAAGTGGAGTTGTTGAAATACTAGATAAATACAGAAATATTGTTGAAAAAGAATTTATTCACGGAAAAACTAGAGGACTACCTAAAGCTAGATTTAATGTAGCCAAAAAAGCAGTTTCAGACTTTAAAAAGTTAACAAAAGATCCTGATTTGATAGCTGATCTAATGTTAACTTTTGTCGAAAGTATTTCACAGTTCAACTCAGATTTTTCACCAGATGTTGAGAAGTTTTATGTGATTCCCGAAGATATGTTTGAAAAAGTATTGATACTTTTAAAAGAAAACAATTTACTTGCTAAATATCAACTAAGAGCATCTGAAATTGTTTGTAATGCTATGGATGGATGGGGACATTTTGATCAATTAAAAGAATACTATGAAGATTTTTATGGAACATTTATTAGATAATATTATGGCTATCAAATAATCAATAAAAATGAGTATAAAGCAGGCAAAACCTTTTTTAAAATGGGCAGGTGGTAAAACACAGTTATTAGAAACAATTAGTTCTAATATTTCTTATGGTTACGATGATAAGTTTTTTTATATTGAACCTTTCATTGGTGGTGGAGCCGTTTTATTTTCGGTATTAAATAACTATAAAAATTTAGAAAAAGCAATTATAAACGATATTAATTTAGATTTAATTAATTCATATCGAACTATTAAATATAATGTAGAAAATCTTGTTGATATATTAAATAAATGGCAAACAGAATATCATGATTTAGTCGAAAACGAAGAGTTAAAGAAGAAATATTTTTATACAAAAAGAGATTTGTTTAACCAAAGAAATTCTAGCAATATTATTCAAGCCGCTTTATTAATTTTTTTGAATAGAACTTGTTTTAATGGTTTATATCGTGTAAACAAAAAAAATCAATTTAATGTGCCAATGGGCAGTTATAAAAAACCGATGATTTGCGATCGAGATAATCTTTTAGTAGTAAGCAAATTATTGCAAAAAGTAGAAATTTTACATGGTGATTTTGAAAAAACTTTAGATCGTGTACCCACAAATAGCTATAGTCTTTTTTATTTTGATCCACCCTATAAACCACTAAGTAAAACTGCTAATTTTAATTCCTATGCCAATAATAATTTCAACGATGATGAACAAATTAGATTAAAACAATTTTGTGACAAATTAGATAAATTAAACTACTCTTGGATATTGAGTAATTCGGATGTAAAAACTGGAAATGATGAAGATAATTTTTTTGACCAGTTATATAGTAAGTATTACATCAACAGAGTTTTAGCTAGAAGAAGTATTAATTCCAATGCTTCTCAAAGAGGAAAATTAAACGAGTTACTAATAACTAATATAGATATCGAAAATAATAGTAAAATATCTGTTTAAAACTGTACGTAAGCCATAAAATGATAAGCCATTTCCTGATTCAAATTAAGTCTTTTTTGTAAATCAGCAATATGTCTATAATTGCCATTATTTTCTTTTTCTTCTGTTATTTGTTGAGCAAGATTTGGTTCTAAATTAGGTATAGTAATTAATTGTTCAACAGTGGCATTATTAACATTCACTTTTGCAGGGGCAATAAAACTATCACAAGCATAATAGGCAAAATAAAGAATTGATTCCCATCCCTTTATTTTTAAAACTGATACCCCCAACGCACCTGCTAAATCTTCCAAGCACAAAAAATTAATGCCTGAGTTGGTAATTTCTACCAAATTTCTGGCTTGAGTAATAGACATCCCCGGAAGTCTTAACCAATCGTCTACTGAGGCAATATTTGCATCGATTTTAATTCCTAATTCTGACCCTATTTGTATTTCTTCGATCGACTGAAAACGGTAATAAGGATTATTTTGTATTCTAACAGCGATCGCTTGACGATGACGATTAATTTTTTTGAACGAAGATAGCCAACTAGAAAGTGCCATATTGTTATCTGTTTGTGTTGCAATTTATTACGAAGTTATGCAATTGTTACCATCTTAAGGCACATTTAATAATAATTTGAAATTAATTCTGTCAATTTATTATTAATAATAAGGGGTTGTTAGATCATGTCTATTTCTGAAACTCAAATTTTTGTAGCTTTAATTATCGCTCTTTTTGCGGGTGTATTAGCATTACGTTTATCTACAGAGTTATATAAATAAGCAATAATTGATAGTTGATGGTTGATAGCTGATAGTTGATGATTTAAAGAGTAAATCTTGACTGTTTATTACCTGTTGTGATTTCGCTGTAAAATCCGGGATTATTAATTATCTATCGTCAATTATCTATTCTTGATTGAAGAAATTTTCATGAACAATAAGACAGGTATTCTTTATGGTGTCAGTGTTGGCACTGGTGATCCTGAACTGATAACTGTCAAAGCTTTAAGAGTTTTACAACTTAGTCCTATAATTGCTTTTCCTGCTGGAGTCAAAGGTAATATGGGCGTTGCCCAAGGCATCATTGAAAGTTATTTACAACCTGATCAGAAAAAACTCCCTCTCAATTTTTCCTATACATTATCATTGGCTGAATTATCTCAAGCATGGCATGAAGTAGCTTTAGAGGTATGGAAATATTTACAGCAAGGATTAGATGTTGCTTTTGCTTGTGAAGGAGATATCAGTTTCTATAGTACTTTTACTTATCTGGCCTCAACTTTACAACAATTATACCCGAAGGTGAAAATCCATCGCATTCCGGGGGTATCATCTCCAATGGTGGCTGCTTCAGCTTTGAGTTTGCCTTTAACTATGCAACATGAAAAGTTAATTGTTTTACCAGCACTTTACTCTTTGGAAAAACTAGAAGAGGCATTAGATTGGGCAGAAATAGTCGTACTAATGAAAGTCGCTTCTGTTTACTCACAAGTATGGGAAATATTAAAACGCAGAAAATTATTTCCCTATTCTCACTTAGTAGAAAAAGCCAGTACCAATCAAGAACATATTTATACACAGTTAGAAAATCATCCTCAACTATCTTTAAGTTATTTTTCCATCTTGATTATTTGTCAAAGATAATTGTCATCATCATAATGGCTTTAGTCTTTATATCATAAGAATCATCAATTTTGAAGGATTAACTACAAAGCCTATTTTATCTAAAAGGAATTATTGTAATTAGTCCTAATTACATTTTATTAATTGTCTTTTTTATTCTTTTCGAATTTTTCATGAAAATGACGAGAAATGCATTTTATCATACCAAATTTATCGACATAAAACATTAAAAATAATAAAGAAGTATAAATATTATTTAATTTTTGATATAACCTATCATGATTTCATTATATAAATAAAATTACATAGAATATTTATTGTTTAAAGAAGGAGTGTTTCTGTACATATGGAAAATATACCAGTAGATGTTGATTTAAATCAGATACCTGTTATTTTAGGGACTTTAAGCGGCTTGGCTACAGCTTTTCTAATGAAATTAGTCGGAGCTTTTTTGTTATGGGTAATTGGTAGAAAGTTAATTAATATTAGTATTAAAATAATTGGTAAAGCTGTACAAAAAGCTGAATTTGATGCCACTTTAATTACTTATTTAACTAATACAATTAAAGTAATTCTCCAAGTTATTTTAGTCGTTGCAATTCTTGGCTTTTTTGGTGTCGAAACAACATCTTTTGCTGCGTTATTAGCTGCTGTTGGTGTTGCCATTGGTGCCGCTTGGGGTGGATTGTTGGCTAACTTTGCCGCTGGAGTATTCTTAATTGTTTTTCGTCCTTTCAATGAAGGAGATTACATTTCAGCCGCAGGAGTTACGGGTACAGTAAAAGAAATTGGATTGTTTGTTACTTCGATCGATACTATTGATAATGTACGTAATGTAGTAGGTAACAATGCTCTATTCTCTGAAACAATTCAAAATTTTAGTCATAATCGTTATCGCAGAGTCGATCTTGTAGCACAATTAAATCATAATGTAGATTATAGAGATGCGATCGCTAGATTACAAGAAAGGGTAAGTCAAATTGACAATGTATTTACGGATCCTCAACCTGATATTAGTATTTTAGAATTTAACTTAGCGGGTCCAGTATTAGCAGTGCGTCCTTATTGTAACAATGATCACTACTGGCAAGTTTATTTTGACACTAATGCTATCATCAGCGAAACCTTTGGGGAAGCTAATTATCCTGTTCCTGAAACTCATTATGCTCTACGGAAATTGGGTGCTTAAGAATTAGAAATTAAGTCTTAAACCTTGTTCAAATTGAAAATTAAAATTTTTCTCTTCAGGTTTAAGATCAACTATAACTTCTCAACTATCTATTTCTAGTTGCTATCGTCAAAAACTAAGGCTGTTGCTGGAGGTAGTTTAAAAACTCAATTAATTCCTCATCAGACAATAAATGTCGTGACTTTTTCCCATAGGTAGCCACCAGATATTTTTTCCCGTGTTCCTGTGTCCATCCCAAGCGTTTTAACTCAATAGTTGTTTGATTTATTATTTGACTAAAATCCATTGTGACTGATGTTTCTGACAGTTGAGGAGAAACAGAAGTCTTATCCTGATCATTCACTGACTTATTACTAACAGAACTCTCTACTGTGCTTGATTCTTCATCGTTAGCAGAAAAATCGAGTTCTGGCTGAGAATGATGATCTTGTATCTCAGACATAAAGGTTACATTTTCCTCATTATCATCAGTTGACTCTGGGGAAATTAGAGTTTCTGAGATTGGTGAAAATTTTGCATCAATATCGGCAATCGCTTTTTTTGGCTTACTTTCATTTTGAACAGTTACAGGTGGATTAACAGGTAAAGATTTTTTTTCTTTCTCATTAATGAGCGAAGGAGAAATATTTACTGATTTTTGTCCTGTGACAGGTTGATTTTTTGATACTTTCAATTCTTTTTTTTGAGTTTTGGAGGAAACAAAAGCAGAGGATGAAATAGTATCTTGATTGGCTATGTTTTGTGGTGCTGAAGAACTAATTCCAGTAGCGATATTGATAGCTTCGATCGCTCTTTGGCGAGCCTGATCTTCCGCTGTTTCCACTGTATCAGCTGCGGCTAAACCTGTACCAAGAATTAAACCATTATTACTGGCTGAAACCTTAACAATATATTTACCATGATCAACCATTACTAACTCACTAATCAATGCTAATGGTGAAATACTCATCTTTACTTTTTCTCTTTTTACTTTAGCTAATTAATTATTGACAATACAATTATACTATTATTGTTGCTAAAAATAGGAGAAAAAACCCAAAATAGGATATATTAAAGCAATGGACAATTGACAATAAATTGATTAATCGTTATTCGGTAGAAGTGTGAAATAATCGAACTTTGACAAAAAAATAATCGGATTCAAGCCTAATAACTTCAGGTAGAGATTAATTATCTATTGTCAATTCTGAACTATCCATTGTTAAGCGAACCAACATAATTAATATATATATTTGGAAAGGATATAGTAAATGGAGTTTTCAATCGCTACAATACTTTCTCTTCTAAGCCCCGATAAACTTGTACCAGGAAAAGCACTAGAAAAAAAGTTAGGCTGTGAAGACGAACAGGAAATCGAAAAATTACAAATAGCCCTCGATGTATTAGAAAAAATAGGAGTTTTAACCAAAGATTTTGGTAAATATCGTCGTTTGACAGAAGATGATGTTGTCGAAGCGAAATTACGTTGTTCAAGTAAAGGTTTTTGTTTTGCAATTCAAGACGAAGAAGATGCTGATGATATTTATATTCGTGAAACTCATCTTAGCAATGCTTGGAATAGCGATCGAGTTTTAGTAAAAATTATTAAAGAAGGTACTCGTCGTCGTTCGCCAGAAGGGGAAGTCAAGCTAATATTAGAGCGTGCAAATCCTTCTGTTTTAGCCAGAGTCCTGGAAGACAAAGAAGGGGAACATTTGGCTGTACCTTTAGATGATCGTCTACTATTTGAACTACAATTAAGAAAAAATGGTTTAAATTTGGACGATGCCGTTAATCATTTAGTTCACGTCAACGTAACTCGTTATCCCATCGGGCAAAATCCACCCTTAGGGAAAGTTGTCAGAATATTAGGTAGTGATGCGGAAGCCGCTGCGGATACAGATATTGTTTCTTCCAAGCATGATTTACCCCAAGAATTTCCCGAAAGAGTTTTACAACAGGCTGCCAATATCAATTCTGAAATTAGTGAAGAAGAAATTGCCAAACGCTTAGATTTAAGAGATGTTTTAACGATTAGTATAGAGCATGATATTTCCAAAAATTTAGATTTATTCTTTGAAAATGCCCTTACATTAGAACATACAGAAGAGGAACATTGGCGACTGGGAGTTCATATTGCCGATGTAGCTCATTTTATTGAACCTGACACTCATTTAGAAAGGGAAGCACGTAAAAGATGCACTACAGTACATTTAGGCAATAAAATCATTGATTTATTACCCAAGCAATTGCGAAGATGTTGTTCATTATTGCCCAATGAAGATCGTTTAACCGTTTCAGTATTCTTGATTTTGGATGATAAGGGACAAGTTATTGAATATCAAATTAAACCAACTATTATTAGATTAGATCATCAACTGACTTATAGTGAAGTACAAACAATGATTGGTACAGGTACTACCAAGCCTGAGTTAGAATCAGCTCTAACGATGCTCAATCATATCTTTTTCAAAATCAGTCCTTTAGTGAAAGCCCAAAGATTGCAAAGAGGTGGTTTTGATATTAGTTTAGATCAAGTTACTTCTTATTTTAAAGACGAAGGTCGTATTGGTGCGATCGCATCTTATTCCAACCTACCAGTATTATCTTTAATGACAGAATTAATGATTTTAATTGGTAAAGTAGTTGCAGAACATCTAAATGCTTTACAAGTACCAGCGATTTATTGTTCTCAAGGGAAACCAGACTGGGATGAATTAGAAGACTTATTAAAATTAGTTTCCAATTTAGAACTAGATTTTGAATTAGACTCAGAAGCAGAAATACAATCTTTTGACTATTATCATTTAATTCAAGAATTTGGCAAATCCGACTACGAAAAAGTCTTACATTATCTGTTACTAAATTCCTTAAAACCGAATAAATATATCCAACATCCAGCACCACACTTTGGTTTAGCCTATCCTATTTATACCCACTGTATCTCTCCAGGACAACGTTACATTGACTTACAAATACAGCGAGTATTAAAAACCGTATTTGAACATGGACGAGACAGGCGGACAACAAGAGTTAAAAAAGGAGTAGACTTATACAGCAATACCTGTCATGGACAAATTGATTGGAATGTCTTAGCACCTGCGATTCAAAATAGTCTAGAAGCTGACTTACATTCTCTAATAACCCATCTCAACGAAAGAGAAAAAATAGCTCAAGATGCAGAATCAGATTTAGCAGGATTAAAAAAAGCCGAAGAAATGAAAGACCGAACTGGTAAAATTTTTAACGGTTTAATCACAGGTGTACAATCTTATGGTTTCTTTGTTCAAATAGATGATTGTTTAGTCGAAGGACTAGTTCATGTTAGCTCCTTAAAAGATGATTGGTATGAATATAACCCTAAACATACTTGCTTAGTAGGTAGAAAAAATCGTAAAGCTTATCGTCTAGGTGATAAAGTTGAAGTTGAAGTTAAAAGTGTTGATTATTATCGTCAACAAATCGATTTAGTTACGGTTTGTGGTGGCAGTGATGCCGTTGACGGAGATTTTGCGGATTAAAAAATATTTATAAAAATAAATCTGATTTTGAAACCTCACCGAAGTTGAATAATTAAGGCTTGTCCGATTTTTCATCCTCTCATACCAAATTCTGAACTGAAAAATACTTCATTAAATAATAAGTAATTATTACCAGAAGCTTGATATAAGATCAAATTTCTCTAGATTAATATTTTAAATGAACAGTATTTGGTATAACTTGAGGTAGAAGCTAACTATTAACTATTAATGAATGATGAAAAGGTTACTCTTACTATTTAGTTTAATTATTTGCTTAACAGGTTGCGTAAATTATGATGTTGGGATCAATTTTCCTCAAGCGAATCAAGGTACGATTACTCAACAAATCAAACTTAGTGAACAATTAAGCAATGTGAGTGAAAAAGAAGGACATGCATGGTTGAAGAGTTTAGAGAAAAAGGCTTCTACATTGCAGGGAAAAAGTGAATATTTATCTTCTGATGAAATATTACTGACAATTCCTTTTAGCAATGGACAAGAATTAGTCAATAAATTTAATCAATTTTTTCTTCCTTTTAATAATGAGACCACTACTAATTATTTATCTAGGGATGAAAATTTGAATTTATTGGATTTATCAGCAAATTTATCCATCAATCAAAATAATGCCATTTTGATCGAACGTAATACTCTTAAACTGACAACGGATTTAACTTCTTTAGGGGTAACTTCTGGTGATGGAAATATGATTTTTTCTTCAGGGGATTTAATTAATTTACAAGTAAAGTTAAATTTTCCTTGGGGTGCCAAAATTATTACCAATGAATTTGCTCAATGGGAAAAATTACCCCATCATCAATATAATATTCAATTACAAGCAGGACAAATTAACGAAATTACAGCTATTTTTTGGATTCCTAACTACGTTGGTTTAGGAACTATAGTTATTCTTGTGGTGATAATTTTTGGTTTTTATGCTAAATATCGCAGATTACCTTTAATAGATAACTAATCTTGCCCATGATAGAAATTTGTGAGCAATTTTTGAGTAATCTATCTCATGGTTAACAAACTCACATCAAAAACTTTAATCTCTGTGTTCTTTGTGGTTAAGAATAAACAACAGTTAGAGATTCCCACCAGATTTTAACTAAAATGTAAATATATCGACAATCAAAAAATTTTAGTGCGTAACATCAGATAAATTATTGATAACTTGTTGTTTTTGCTTTTGTCTAATTTGTCGATGATAAACCACATTCATTTTGAAAATGGGAGTTTGTTTGATTAGTAATTTAGTTAAAACAATTGAGCTTTTCCCTTATTTAGGAAAAAATTTGACTAATTATTGTGTTTATTTCACTCACAGAAAATGTTCATGTATGAACATTTTGAAGGCTCATATTAAGGGCTTATTGAGGCTTTAAAGGTGTCTTAAATTGACTTTATTTTGGAGAAAGAATTTTTGTTGTAGATACTCAAAAGCTGGTTAGGTCAAAGAATAAGATTAAATCAGATAGAATTAGAGAGGGTAAAATGTTCATGTACGAACATTTTGAAAATCAGAAATAAAGCTAGCAAAACAATTCATCAACAGAAAAAAAGTTTATGGGCAAACATTTTTAACAAAGTTTAAGTTAAAAAATGAGTTTTTATTCTAATTGAAAACAGCTGTTCTGAAGATAAACGTGGTTTAATATCAGATAATATATTTTTGAAAATTGACAGTAATAAATCTTGAATTTGTGAGTTATGATCTTTTTATTGTGCAGTGAGCTTAATGTGAATTAGTGAAAAATATTCAAGATAATTTAACTAATCATTTAAAGGTAATAATTAGAAAAAGAGATCCTTTTTTTGCCATGGAAGGACATTTTTTTGTCAGAGAATATATTAGAAAAGAGTTAAGTAATTTTGGTAATATACAGCAACAAAATTTTGAATTTAACGGTAAGATATATCAAAATTTAATTTTAGATTTATGCGTAGATAAACAAGTTATCAATAAATCTCCTATTGTAATTGGTGCACATTACGACACAGTTTTTGGTTCAGCAGGTGCTGATGATAATGCAACAGGAATTGCTGTTTTGTTGGAATTAGCCCAATTTTTTAGTAGTCATAAAGCAGATTATCCTCTTCGTTTTGTTGCTTTTGATTTGGAGGAATATGGATTATTAGGAAGTAAAGCTTATGCTAATTTTTTAAACAAAGAAAAACAACCGATTAGATTAATGCTTAGTTTAGAAATGTTGGGTTATTGTGATTCTAAACCTCATTCACAAAGATACCCTGCTGGACTAAGTTATTTTTATCCTTCCACTGGCAATTTTATTGCCTTGGTAGGTAATGTTTTTACTATTGGTGAAATGATCAATCTTCATCGAAATATTCAGACAAAAGTTAATTGTCAGTGGCTACCTGCTGGAATTAAAGGTTCGATTGTACCTGACACTAGACGTAGCGATCATGCTCCTTTTTGGGACAATGGTTATAAGGCGATTATGGTAACAGATACAGCTAATCTTAGAAATCCCTATTATCATCTTGCCAGTGATACTTTTGAGACTTTAGATTTAGATTTTTTAACGAGTGTTTGTCTGGGTTGGATCTTGGGAATTCAAGGGTTATAGTTAATCAATTATTCATTTATTTTCTTGGATATTTCGATCGCTTTAGAAATAGTTTGGGTCATAATCAAATGGTGATCTAATTTACTGACAGTTTATCTTTTGAAAATATTCAACAAAAATATCCATTGCTTTTTTCCTTTCCGATGATATTCAATGGGGATTTGACTAGTTACATTATTGTTGCTATCAAATAATATTTATCGAAAGTTAAGGGATATCTTTGCTATCTTGAAAATAAAGATTGTAAAAAATGATATGGATAAAGATTCTCGTTTTGCTTTGTTTGTAATTGGCTTACCGCTTTTAGGCTTAATTTATTGTCTAGGGATTATTGCCTTTTTTTTACTGTCTCCCATAGCTCAAAATCACCCTTTAGTTATTGGTTTGGGTTCTGCTGTTATACCATTTGCGATCGCAGTAATTATTTGGACAAAAGCATCAGCAAAAGCCTATAAAAATAAAAAATCTTCTTAATTTAATTTCCCATTCACAACTGTGATGACTCATCCTTCTTATTGGCAGACAGCGACTAATTATCTTTATACCAAAGATCAACTTCTCGCTAGGTTAATTGACAGTTATCCTAACGAAATTTTAACTAATCTGAATAATCCTTTTCATACTTTGATTCGAGCCGTTGTCGGGCAACAAATTTCCGTTAAAGCTGCCGAAACAGTTTGGCATAAACTTAGACAAAAATTATCAACCATATCACCTCAAGCCTTTGCTCTTTTATCTGAAGCAGATTTGAAAAGCTGTGGATTATCTAGACAAAAAATAGCTTACATGAGCAATATTGCTCATGCTTTTGAACAAGGATTGTTAAAACCCAATCAATGGCATCAAATGAGTGATAAACAGGTCATTAAGCAATTAATTCAAATAAAAGGAGTAGGAGCGTGGACAGCCCAAATGTTTCTGATATTCCATTTACACCGTCCTGATATTTTTCCCATGGCTGATGTAGGATTAATTAATGCAGTTAAGTTTCGTTATGGTGATTTAACTAAAGATCAAATAATCAATCGATCGCAACAATGGAAACCTTACCGTACCGTAGCAACTTGGTATTTATGGCTAAGTTTAGACCCTATTACCATTCAATATTAACTTGCCAATAAAAAAAGCGGGAAATCCCGCTTCCATAAAATATTTATATAGCATTTCTCATAGTTATGAGTTAGAAAAATTCGGCTTAAAACTATTACACAATAAGTATTTTGGTTTTAAGCTTTGCTATATTTTCTTTGTCCAATAAAGTTGAACATTATTTAATGAATAACATTTCTTGGTAACTAGGTAATGGCCAGCAACTATCATCAATTTCGGCTTCAAGAACATCAACATATTCACGAACTTCATCCATCAAAGAACGAATTGTCCCAGCACAATATTGCATATGTTCTTCAGTAGAAGCAAAATCTTCTTTTTCGATCGCACTTTCCAACTTACTAACAGAAGCTATCATTGAGTTAGCTAAATCCGCAATTTTTTGAGCAATTCCTTTTTCCAAAGTAATCCCTAAACCACTCAAACTAGTTATGGTCGAACAAAGTTGAGATAAATATTCCACAGCAGCAGGATAAATAATCGTTTTAGCCATGGAAATAACTAATTTAGCTTCCACTTCAATCGAAAGAACATATTGTTCAGAATATACTTCAAAACGACTTTCTAACTCAACAGGAGTCAAAACACCAGTTTTGTCAAAAAGATCTCGGATAGATTCAGTTTTGAGGTATGGTAAAGCATCAGCAGTGGTTGGTAAATTGAGTAACCCACGTTCTTCCACAGCCATTTTATGCCATTGTTCAGAATATCCATCGCCACCAAAGATAACCGCACCATGGTCATCCATGATTTCTTTAAGAACAGTCAGAATCGCTTTGCTGATATCTGCACCAGCAGATAATTCACTTTCTAAACGATTACCAATCCAAGTTAGAGAATCAGCTAACATGGTGTTAAGAACGATTAACGGACCAGATACAGATTGAGCTGAACCCACAGCACGGAACTCAAATCTGTTACCAGTAAAGGCAAAAGGAGAAGTACGGTTTCTATCTCCTGCATCTTTGGTTAGATCAGGTAAAACTGCGACACCCAAGTCCATAACCCCTTTCTTTTGAGAACCATTTAAAGTTTCGCTTTGAATCTGTTCAAATACTTCTTCTAATTGAGTACCTAAATAAACAGACATGATTGCGGGAGGAGCTTCGTTAGCACCTAGTCTGTGGTCATTACTTGCAGTTGCGATCGCAGCACGCATAAGAGGTCCATATTTATGAACACCACGGATTACAGCACCACAGAAAACCAAGAATTGAGTATTGTCATGGGGAGAATCACCAGGGTCAAGCAAATTACCTTGAGTGGCATTACCCACGGACCAGTTTACGTGCTTACCAGAACCATTAATACCAGCAAAAGGTTTTTCGTGAAGTAGACAAACAAAACCATGCTTTTTAGCGGTATGTCTGAGAGTTGTCATCATCATTTGTTGGTGATCACTAGCAACGTTAGCCGCTTCAAAGAAAGGTGCTATCTCAAATTGTCCGGGAGCAACCTCATTATGTCTGGTTTTAGCAGGAATACCCAGCTTATACAGTTGTTCTTCAACATCTTGCATGAAGACTTGTACTCTTTCAGGAATTGCCCCAAAATAATGATCGTCAAATTGCTGACCTTTCGCAGGTGCTTTACCAAATAAAGTTCTTCCTGCTAATAATAAATCAGGACGCTGGGTAGCAAAATTCGCATCCACTAAGAAATATTCTTGTTCTGCACCACAGCTAGAGTTAACACGAGCAACATCATTATGACCCAAAAGACCTAATACTTTGTTCGCAGCCTTATCCATTGCCGAGATAGAGCGTAATAGAGGTACTTTCTTATCTAATGCTTCACCAGTCCAAGAGACGAAAACAGTTGGGATACATAAAGTCGCACCATTGTCTGTTTCCATGACATATGCAGGACTAGTAACATCCCATCCCGTATATCCTCTGGCTTCAAAAGTTCCTCTGATACCACCGTTAGGGAAAGAAGAACCATCAGGTTCACCTTGGACTAAGATTTTACCAGAAAATTCAGAAATAGCTCTGCCATCAGGTTGAATAGAAATAAAACCATCGTGCTTCTCCGCAGTGGAGTTTGTCATCGGATAAAAAACGTGAGCATAGTATAAAGCACCTTTAGACATTGCCCAATCTCTCATTGCCGTAGCAACTGCATCGGCGATGGAAATATCAATTGCCTCACCACTAACAATTGTTTTTTTAATGGATTTGAATATATGTTTAGGGAGAGTCGCTTGCATTTTATTGAGGGTAAATACATTCTCTGCCCAGATTGCGTCTAAACTTGGAGGGGTTTTAGGAGGCAGTGGCTTATGATTAACAATCTGTTTAATTGCTTGGATGCGACCTTCGTTTTTACTCATTATTATTTATATTTTCTACAATAAAACTATCTAATTGCGTGGATAAACTATAAATATACGCAAATTTAATTGAGAATTTTGTTATATTCGCTACAAAATCTTCCACGGCTATTTTTCAGAAATTTTAAATAAATACTAATGCAATTGAATTGAGCATTTTAGTTCTTTAATTCTCTATCACTTTAAATATAAAGTTTTATAAATCTATCTTGAATTAATCTCAATTCAACCAAATCAAATTATGCAATATTTAGGCTTTGAGCTTGTGTTACTACACAAATATTGAAAGCTATAAATTAATGGGAGTATCCCACTTTTGCACTAAGCACAAATACTCAATTTAATCTGACTATTTA